>JANOAZ010000194.1:0-48997 GCA_031411395.1 Chthoniobacteraceae bacterium | reverse complement strand
GATCGTCTCGCAGCCCGGTGTGAAGGTGAAGATCTACGTCGAAGGAAACATCGCCGGCACCGGCACATCGGTCTCGAACCAGTCCAACCGGGCGGCCAATGTGACGATCTTCGGGGTCACCCCGACCGATGGTTCTGTCCGCGAAATAAAGTTCACGGGCTCCGCCGACTTTACGGCCAGCATTTATGCGCCCGCTTACGACGTCAAATTTGGCGGCAATGGCAGTTACACGGGCGCGTTCGTCGCCAAAACCCTCGATATCGGAGGGAACGGCTCGGAGATTCACTACGACGAAGCCTTGGCCCGCACCGGAGGCGGCACCCAATACACCGTCGCAAGCTGGACGGAAGACGTGCGGTAGCGGTTCACGGGGCGGCTGCCACTTTCCGCGAGAGCACGGCGACATTCATCACCAGCAGGCGCCGGGTGGGATCGTTCGCATCCGGGCGGATCTCCGTGTCCAGCACCCGGATGGATGGATCGAGAGGTTCGAGTTCCGCGATCGCGAGGCACATTTCGCGAACTTCTGCGGAGGAGTTTCCGACGGGCAGTTCCACCGCCCAGTAGATCCGCTCGAAATCGGGCAGCTCCGGCTCCTCGATCGTCGTGTTCAAGCGGGTCACGGCCTCGGCGACGCCCGAGCGTTCGAAATGCCGCTTCATCCGCTCGGGAAACCAGACCAGCGCCGAACTGGCTGGAACGCCCGCGTGGAGCGAAGCGAGTTCACTGCGCTCACGGGTGAGCTTCGCCTCCAGCGCCTGGACGTCCCGGATCGTCGTGCGCGCATCCGCGATCTGGGTGTGGAGCGCGGCGCGGCGGGCCTCCGCCTCCGGCGACCCAAGAGGAGCGCTCGACCGCGAATAAAACGTCCACCCCGCCGCCAGCCCGAACGCGCCGACCGCCAGCCAGCGGAGGCGCGTGGCGTTTTTCCCTGGGTCCGCGCTCATCGACCCTCCCCGTTCTTTGCCGCCCCGACCTTGGCGATGATGACGAAGGCGGCCCGCCGCTGCTCGGGCTGCGCCCCGGGTGCCGCCGGCTCATCTTCGAGCTGCCCGAAACGGACGCTCACCGGACGCCCGGTCGCGTTCTTCTGCAAACCCTCTTCCACCGCCTCCCGGAAATGATCCGCCGCCCGCCGCGGCTGTGACCCACCCACCGCCCCATGCACGAACACTTCGCAAGCCCCCGGTTCCTCCGGCACCGCCCGGGCGCGGATTTGGTGCAGTTCGATGCGCTCTCCCGCCGCCATCACGATCCCGCCAAGTGCCGAAGTCCACCGCGGCCGGTCCCGATCCGCCAGGATGCGCGCCGGCTGGCCCAGCGCCGCTTCGAGCTTCGGCCGCAGAGCTTTTGCCTCCTCGAGCTGCGCCGAGATGACCGCCCACTCCGCCTCTCCTGTGTGAAGCTCCGCCAGCGCCGCCGCGGCGCGGTCCCGTGCCTCCAGATTCCGGACGCCGAAGATCCCCGCGAGGAGAAGCGACGCCAGCCCCGCCCACGCGAACGCGGAGGAAAAACCGCCCCCGCGACGCGCCGGCGTCGGGACCGAAAGCGCTGGCCGGCGAGGCGCCGGGGCGGGCGGGGTGGCTGGGATGGGCGTGGGGGCGTGGGGAGCATCGAGCTTTTCGGCCTCGCCCGGCGGTGCGCGAAAAAGCATCGCGTTCGCCAGGTAGGGGTCCGCTGGCGCGGAGACTCTCGGCTGGACCGGAGTGGTCGCACCCCCTTCGAACACGCTCTCGAAGCCGCTCAGCACCTCGATGAAGGCGATCGAGTCCACCAGATGTTTCAGGGGAAACGGCTTGCGGAGTACGTAGGCGCCGACTTGCTTGATGAATTCGCCCGTCCGCTCGTCGTCGCGATAGCCGGTCATGAAGACGAACCGTCCGCAAAGCTGCGGACGGATCCGCTCGATCGCACGGTAAAACATGTCGCCCGGCATCTTGGGCATCGCCATGTCGCAGAAGATCAGCGAAAAATCGCCGGCGAGCACTTCGCGAATGCCCTCCGCACCGCTCTGGACAGCCACGACCGTGTAGCCACACTCGACCAGGTAGTCTCGGGTGACGTCGTTAAAGGCTGGGTCGTCCTCGATCAGCAGCACCCGTCCTTTTCCCGCTACGGCCGGGACCGGGCCGCGTTCATCCCCATCCCCCTCCGCAGGGATGCGGGCTTCCACGTCAGCGTCAGGCAGGAGTGCGTCCGGAGCGGAGGTCACTTCGTCAGAAGGTGGATTTTCAAGGCAATGATTCACCGGCAGATGGGTCTTGCGGATGGGGTCGGGCTGGCGCCCTCCGCCGCATCGCTCGCCTTGAAGCGCAGAAAACGTGCCCCCGGGCGGTGCTCGCCAATGACTTCGCGAGGAGCCACATTTCAGCTACTTCCGAAACAAGGCCGTCACGTTCAGGAACGCGATCCGGCGCGCGGGGTCTTCGGGGTCCGAGCGGATGACGAACTCCTGGATTCTGACGAAGAGGTGGTGCTGCTCGAACTCCGCCACCGCAAGGAGCGCTTCGGCCACCTTGTGCCCGGCTTCCCCGATCGGCACCTCCGCCGCCCAGTGGCCACGCTGGTAACCGGGCAGATCGGAGTCTTCGTGCACCTTGACCAGCCGCACCGTGGACACGCTCAGGCCATGGCGGGCGAAACGTTGCTTCAACTCCTCCGGCAACAAGACCGGCGTCGAGGGCCCGGGCATCTCCTGCTCCAGACGGTCGATCTCCCAAGCCAACGCCAGGTCCTGGCTTTCCGGCGTGCGCGTCTCCCGGATCGCGGCGTGCGCGCGCTCGATTTTCTCCTCCAGGCCGGCGGTTGCGTCCCGATCGACCTTTTCGCGTTCCCGATGGGGCTTGATCGACGAATCCGAAGCCGCCCAAGCCAGGCCCGCGGCAAGCAGAACGGGCACCAACCCTCGCAGCATCTCAGTTCCGCTCGCAAGGATGCTCATGGCGCGGCCCCCGCTTCCCCGTTCGCGGACTCGTTCGATTCGACACTCAAAGTGATGGTAAACCTGGCCCGGTGCGAATCGGAGGGCTCCGCGGAGGGCGCCGGTTCGTCTTCGAGTCGGTCGAGGTGGACCGCGACCGGCCCGGGGAAAATTTTCTCCGCTTCGCGCCACAGCGTGTTGCGAAAGGTGTCCGCGGTCAGGCGCGGGGTGCGACCGGTCGCGAACCCGTCGATCACGACCTTGCAGAGCCCGGCCGGTTCTTTGACATGCCGGGCGGCGATCCCGCGCAACTCGATCGCGGGACCGGCCACCGTCGAGATGGCGCGGAGCGCTCCCGTCCAGCGGCCCTTGAGGCGCTCTTCGGCGAGGCTCTGAGCCCGCTGGGCCAGCGCCGTCTGCCGGCTGTGCGCCTGCTCCGCGTGTGCCTGGCGCGCCGCGACTGCCGTCCACTCCTCCTCGAACACGAGGCGCTCAGCTGAGGCTGCCGAGGCGCGTTCCTTCACTCGCGGAGCCCGGATACCGAGGTCCGCCGCGAGGGCGATGAAAAAGGCCAGGCCCGCGAGGACGGGGGTCCAAGGAATGAGACTCGTCCGCGGCGGTGGCGCACTCGCCCGGGGTGCGGGAGGCGCCGGATCGGCTGCGGCGGGAGCGAGAGGCTCGGGTGCCTCGTCCCCGACCGGAGAGTCTCGCTGAAGGCATTCTGCGCCCGTCGGGCAAGGGTCCGGCGGCGGGACCACTTGCGAACCCAGGGGAGCGGCTGCGGGGCCGTCGAAGGTGCTCTCGAAACTGTCGAGCACCTCAATGAAGGAGATCGAGTCCAACAGATATCTCAAGGGAAACGGCTTGCGGAGCACGTAGGCGCCGACCTGCTGGATGAATTCGCTCGTCCTCGCGTCGTCGCGGTAGCCCGTCATGAACACGAACCGATGGCAAAGATGGGGACGCACCCGCTCGACGGCGCGATAAAACATGTCGCCCCGCATCTTCGGCATCGCCATGTCGCAGAGAATCAGCGTGAAATCGCCGGCCATCACTTCCCGGATGCCATCCACTCCGCTCTCGACGGCGACGACCGTGTAACCGCATTCGACCAGGTAGTCCCTGGTCACCTCGTTAAAGGAAACGTCGTCCTCGAGCAGGAGCACCCGCCCCTTTTCCACCACAGCGCCGGATCCCTCCTCTCCCTCGCCCGGGGTCGGCGTATCGGGGGCCACCGCCGCCTCGTCGTCAGATGGATTTTCGAGGCATTGATTCACCAGCAGAGGTATTGGGCGGGAAGGCTCACGGGGGCGTCGCTCGTCGCAACGCAGGCGCACGAAGCGCAGAAAGCATGCCCGGACACGGCATGCGTTCTGCCCCGAAGACAGGAGCCGCCCCGCGGCCCGCCGGGAGGGGTTTCTGGTGTCGGTTGTAAGAGGGTGTACCGGAAGTCTCGTGGATGATGGAATGCGCACCTGGCGCGCAGCGCCGCATCGTACAAGTCATTCTGAGCTTGCGAAGAACCACTGATCCCTGCGGGCAGCGGCGGTGCGGAGCCGCCGGACATGGGAGTCGCTCCGCACCGCCTCCGCCCGCAGAGATCAGTGGTTCTTCGTTCCTCAGAATGACGGGGTTTTGGTTTGCGCTGCGCGCGGACGGACTTCCGGTACATCCGCTAAGAGGTTGGCGGTCCCTCCCATGCGCGGTGACGCCCCGCTAGCGCTCGAGTTCGTTCCAGCCGGCGACGGAGTATCTCAGGACGCTGCCAATCTCGGAAACCGCCTCATCGTAGTGATAGTCCGCACCGTGGCCGACATTGACCTTGCGACCGAGCACGGATCCAAAGAGCTGGCCGCCGTAGATCGTATCCTCCTTGTCCCAATCCTTCGGCTTGAAGTCCACGTCCCAGTCGGGAGCGTTAATCACGCCGGTGAAGTCGGCATCGGAGATCGAGATTTTTCCGCTGCGTTTTTTCGGTGAGAAGTCATCGTCCGATTCCTTCTTGGTGTCTTCCGCCTGCTCGACGCCGATCAGTTGCAGGTCTCCTGCAAACCCGCTTTCGAGGATGAAACCGCCTTTGTCATTCCGGGTACCTTTGATTTCGGCCTTCTTGCCATCGAGGTAGATCTTCGCGTGAACGCCGTTGGAGACGAAGATCGTGCCGCCTTTTTCGATTTTCATCTCTTCGGTCACCCAGATTTCGATCCAGCTCTCCGTCACACCGGGCGGATTGCTCAGGACGAGCGACTCCGTCTTCTTGTCCACACCGATCTTCGCGACTTTGTAGCGGGTGGGGTTGGCGGGGTCGGCGCCGCCCGGGAGTTCCATCCCTTGGGCGGCCAGTTCGGCAGCCGCCAGCGCGCTCTTCGCCTCGAATTGGGCGGCCGGTCCACCCGCCTTGGCCTGTTTTGCCGCGACTTTATAGGTGGCCTTCAGGGCGTCGGGAACCTGGCCGTCCAAGGTGGCAATGTTGGCGGTCATGGAACTCCAAACCGGCGCAAGGTTGGTCGGAGTGTCCACGCTGACTTGGGTAATCTTGTCGCCTTGCACGTTTTCGTAATGCTTCACGTTCTTGAGCGAGCCCTGGACCAACAGATCGCCGTAGAGTGTGGCGTGGCTGACGTCGAACTTCGCGACCGGCTGGTCGGGCGTCGGTTTTTTCTTCCAGCGGTTCGCCAGAACCGAGCCGCCCTTGGGCGTGCGTTTCGCGGGATCGTATTTGCCGTCGGTGGAAGAGTCGGGGTAGTTGGAGTTAAAGCCGTCGATGTAGGTCTTCTTGCTCAGCTTGAAATTGATCTCCGCGATCAGACCGTATTCGAAAACACTCTCCGGCTTGGCCACGACCTCGATGGTCCGGTTCGCCTGCGGGGTCGAGAGACGGGTGCCGCTGCTCGGAAAGCCGATCGTCCGGTCCCAGACGAGGGCCAGCCGGCGCAACTGAGTGTCCCGCTTGTCCGAAGCCGCGCGGGCCGCTCCCGGCAAGGGCGAGACGCCGGTGGAGCGGATTCGGTAGGATTGATTCCACCGCCTCGAAGTGGAGGCCAGCGTGGGGGGGACATCGATCATCACGGAATATCGCGGCTGTCTGCCCCCGCCGGTCTGGAGGGGCACGGAGTCCGTTTTCTGCAGGATGTAACCGGGAGCCCAGCGGCCGTCGCGGTCGATGGTTTGAGTGTTCGCGGGACCACCGGCGGCATTCACGACCGTCCACCCGGTCCATGCGTTGGCGGGATCGTCGATCGAGGTCCGCAACTCCGCGAGCGCCCTTTCGACGCCGGAGTCGGCGGCGGCGAGTGCTTCCCGCCAGGCGGCCGCTTGGTAGCTGTTTTGGTGTTTGGCGCCGACGTTGAGCAGGACGCCGGCAGAGATGGTCGCCAGAATGGCGACGGTGAGGACGGCGGCGATGAGCACGCCACCTCCGGTGGATCGAGCGGTTTTCGGTTTTTGGAGCATCATATTCAAGGAGTTGGGTTGCGGGGCTGCGATGCCATCACCAGAGATAGCGAAGGAGATGGAGCGTTTGTTTTCCGCGTCCGGTACCGCATGGCAGTGTCCGAGGTGATCGTGGCCTTCCCATCCGCGGCCAGGGTCACCGTCAGATTCTCCACATTGTCCGCGATCTGCGTGGAGGAAGTCGTCGTGACGCCGGCATCGACCCGCTTCACTTCGCGCAGGATACGGGTGCCTTCTCTCAGGTAACGGATCGTCAGCGGATTGGCACCATAGGTCGCGCCGGTGCGTCCGAGCGTCGGCATATTGGCGACATCGTCCGCGAGATTGCTCGTGCCGCGACGATCGAAATAATCCCCGGTGGTCAGGCTGAGCAGGACGGTGGAGGTTGCCGTTGGATTGATGCTCGTCGCATTGCGAATGTCGCGGGCCAGATAATCGGAGACGCGAAGAAGGTCTGCGTGAGCCCGGGCGAGCCGATCGCTCGCGGAGAACGAACGTTGCAGGGCGATGCTCCCGGTCAGCAGTCCTCCGAGAATGATCGCCGAAACTGCCGCGCCGATGAGCACCTCGGCGAGCGTGGCACCGCTGATCCTGTGAGCGTGCGGGTTGGGTCGTTTCATTAGCGCGGTCTATTGGCGGGCCACGAGGGAGGACAGTTCGAGCGAACGCTGGATGCCCTTCCGTCCGCTCGTCCACGTCAGGCGCAGCGCGATGGTGACCATTTTCTCATCCACGAGACTCGTCGTGCCAGAGGTAAGAGTGGCCGTGGTCGTGTTCCGCGTCGCGGTGATCGCGGCCGGGACCGGAGTGGCCACTGCCACCGGGCGGTAGGCGGAGACGCGCACGGATTCCACCACGCTCGGCTGCAGCATGCGACTGGCCGACTGCGTCGCGTTCTTCAAGAGGCCATCCACATTCTCCGTGGTGCCGTCCTCCGGGTCGGTCCAAACCTGATCCGTATAGGAATCACTGTGGGTGAGCGTTTCCCACGGCGTTGTCCTCAATTGCAGCATGCGCTCGTTGAGCATGGCGGAGGCGACACCGATGTATTGAGAGTCGGTGATGATCCCCATGCATCGGCTGCTTGCTTGGAAAATCCCGCCCAGAGCGGTTAAAATGACGACCGCCGCGATCATCGTCTCAACGAGAGTGAATGCACCAATGGAACGCCGGACGCATCGGTTCGCGGTCATTGACGGAGTTAAGCGTTTTGGCGCTAAAATCCGAGGGAACGGTGGGGAAGAGGCGATATTTCTCATTTTGTCTTAATACGCTTTACCATAATTAGCATAATTAAGACCATCCCCATATCGATTCTGAAGAGATGACTCGCGGCTCGCCGAAAAGCAGAAAGCCAGACCAGCCGGTGAGGGCGGGTCTGGCTTTCGCAAATCAGGTCTCGGAGTCCGAGAGGATTACTTGGAGTAGCCGTGGGCGGCTGGCGCTGGAGCAGGAGCCGAGTTCGACTTGCTGGCGCAGGCGCCGAAGCTGAACGCGACGGCTGCGAGAGCGACGATTGCGACGATTTTCATGATTTAGATTTCCCTCCTTTCTGTGCCAGGTGGCAACGGGCGCGGATCATCGCGGAATGCCTCTGCATGACAACGAGATTTTTCCGCCGCACCGGCACTCACGCCACGATTTCGACTGCCGCGCCGACGGGCACGCGCTCGTAGAGGTCGATCACATCGAGATTGCTCATCCGCACACAGCCATAGCTCGCCGGCGTCCCGAGTTGCGACTCGGCGTTCGTGCCGTGGATGTAAACGTAGCGCTCCCTGGTGTTCGCATTTTCCGGCTCCAGGCCCTCGAGCCAGAGGATTCGCGTCTGCACGTGATCTTTGGGATCACCTTCCTGACCGCATTTCCCGGTGGGCTCGCGGCTGATGAAAATTTCGCCGGGTTGAGCGCCGTCGCCGATCTTTTCGGCGATGCGGAGATTGCCCGAGGGCGTCTTGTAGCTGCCCGGTTCACTGCCGAGACCGAATTTCGAAGTGGAGACGACGTAGCAGCGGATCACCTCGCCCGAAGCATCGAGGAGGTCGAGAGTTTGCGAGGGAACGTGGACGCGAATTTTCATGCGGCGGTGAGTTTGCAATATGGCGGTGGATCAATAAAGTGCGCGGCCCTTTTTATGAGCAAAAATTTGCACGTCGCCATCGTTGGAGCCACCGGAGCTGTCGGGATCGAAATGATGAAGACGCTCGAGAAGCGAAAGTTTCCCGTCGGGAAACTCACGCTGCTCGCGAGCGCGCGCTCAGCGGGCAAAACGCTCCCATTCAAGGGGGAGGAAATCCCCGTGCAGGAGTTGAAGGAGTCCTCCTTTGCCGGAGTGGACATCGCGCTCTTCAGCGCGGGCGCCTCGATCTCGCGCAAGTTTGCGCCGTTCGCCACTCAGGCCGGCGCGGTCGTGGTGGATAATTCCAGCGCCTTCCGCATGGATGAAAACGTGCCGCTCGTCGTGCCCGAGATCAACGCGGCCGACATCAAATTGAACCGCGGAATCATCGCGAACCCGAACTGCACCACGGCGATCACCCTCATGGCGCTCTATCCGCTGCATCAGGCATTCGGCGTGACGCGGATTTTCGCGTCGAGCTACCAGGCGGTCAGTGGCACGGGCGCGCAGGCGATCGAAGAGCTGCGGCACCAGGTCGAAGCGATCGCGGCGGGCCGTCCTGTGGAAAAGAAAGTTTATCCGCACCAGATCGCGTTCAATGTCCTCCCGCATGTCGATAGCTTCCTCGAAGACGGCTACACCAAGGAGGAAATGAAGATGCAAAACGAAGGCCGCCGGATCATGCATCATCCCGCCTTCAAGGCCTCGGTGACCTGCGTGCGCGTGCCCGTGTATCGCGCGCACAGCGTCGCGGTCCATGCGGAATTCGAAAAGCCGGTCACCGTCGAAGCCGCACGCGCCGTGCTCGCGAGGGCGCCGGGGCTCGATGTCGTAGATGAGCCGTCCAAGGCGGAATACCCCCTGCCGCTCTATGCGGCCGAACAGGACGACTGCCAGGTGGGCCGCATTCGCCGCGATTGCGCGATGGAAAACGGCCTCGCATTCTGGGTCGCGGGCGATCAACTCCTCAAAGGTGCCGCGCTCAATGCGGTCCAGATCGCGGAGTTGATTTGATCGAGTTCGCGGCGGGAAAATCGGATTCCGGGGCGGCGCAAATCGCTCGCGCCTTCTCTCTTGCGCCCGTCGCGGCGCGGGGCTAGACAAGCGGCATATGGCCGACCCCGACGAGCCAGACAAGATCTGGGACGAATACGATTGGGAGCGGTTCCTCCAGCAACAGGACCGCAAGACCGAGAAGTACATGGAACTCCTCGAGCGCTACATCGACGACCCGAACCGCGACCAGATCATCGCGCGGGAAATGGGCTGGTATCATCTGCTGGACAAGGATGGCGAGAAATGGGCGGAGACGGTCGATTCGCTCTTCGAGGAAGAAAATGCGGTCGCCGATGCCGAGGATGGCGAGGGACCGGCCGAGCCGGAATCGGAGTCCGCAGAGGGAGAGAGTTTCGAGGTGCATCCGCTCTACAAGGCGTCCTTCGCCCTCACCGTCTGGATCGACCAGCTTTTCGAGGACATGCACGACATCCAGAATCAGCCCGCCGCGGGCCGGCTCTCCACGAACGCCGCGATCGCCAGCGCCAAGCTCGCCGCCGCGCTCAGCGACGATGACGTGGACGAGATCGGGATGACCATCGCCTACCTCAAGCGCGCCCTGAAGGCGATCAGCACCGGGATCGAGGCCGCCTGCCAGTTGCGCAAGGACGGTTCGCTCGACCAGGAACGCTTCGGGACCCTGAACCAGCGGCTTTTCCAAATCCGCGACGGGATCATCGAACTGATGGGCGCATATCGCACCGAGTGGCGGCGCCGATTCGAGGATCGGTGATAACCCCGATTTCCGGTGAATGAAGTCGTGATGACTTCGTCCAAGCACATGCCCACCGAGGGCACGGAGTCTGCCGGAGCGCCCACCGACGAGTTGGACCTCGTCGCGAAGTCGCAAGCCGGAGACACCGCTGCTTTCAATGAGCTCGTCATCCGCTACCGACAACGTGCCTTCGCCATGATCTACAATATGGTCCGCAATGAACAGGACGCCTGGGACCTCGCCCAGGACGGCTTCGTGAAGGCGTGGAAAAATATCGGCCGCTTCCGGGGGCAGTCCTCCTTCTATACCTGGCTCTACCGCATCCTCATGAATGTGGGCATCGACTGGCTACGCCGGAAGCAGATCGAGAGCGGCACGGAATTCGATGACGCGATCAGCCTCCACGGCATCGCGCCCGGCGCCACCACCGCCCCGCGCGCCGAGATGGAACCGGCGGAACGAATCTCCGACAAAGAGATCCGCGAGCGCATCGACGCCGCCATCACCCGGCTCTCGCCCGAACACCGCGCCGCCATCGTCATGCGCGAGATTGACGGGCTGGAATATTCCGAGATCGCCGAGCAGATGGAGTGCTCCATCGGCACGGTCATGTCCCGCCTCTTTTACGCACGCAAAAAGCTCCAAGCCATGTTGAAAGACGTCTATGAAAACATTTGAAGAACGCTTTACCGCCTGGATCGATGGCCAGCTTTCCGGCGAGGCGCTGGCGGCTTTCGAAAAGGAACTGGCGGCCCACCCCGAGGCCCAGACCGACCGCGCCGCCGCGCGGACGATCGGCGATCTCTTGCGCAAGCATGCCGCCGCGCCGGCGCTTTCGAATGCGGATTTCTTCAGCCTGCAAATCGAGCGCCGCATCGAGGCGGAAACGGCGACTCGCAGCAAGCCGGCAAAACCGGAACGCGAACCCGTCGCTTCGATCTTTCCCCGATTTGCCTGGGCCGGCGTGTTCTTCCTCGTCGTGGCCGGAATCTCGTTTTTCCTGACGAAGCCCCAGCCACCTGCGTCCGAACCGTCCACCTATTTCGCGCAGGTCGTCGAGGCATGGCCTTCGGACCCCAGCATCTCGGCCACCACCGTTTACAATCCGCAGGACAACGTCACCGTGCTCTGGCTCGACGGCCTGGACTACATGCCGAGCGACCAACTCGCATTGCAATAGCATGCTTCGCAGCGTCCTCTTTCTCGCTCTGCTCGCCCTCGCGTGCGCCGCGGTCCTCCGCGCGGCGCCCGACGCGCCGGCCTCGTCGCAAGCCGTGACCGTGAGCCAGGAGAAGACGGTGGCTCTCGCCGCATCGACCCGTGAAAAGTCGGCGTCGAAGAACCAGGACAAAATCTGGAGTGCGCTCGTCTTTGCCAGCAACGAATCCAACCCGAAAGAGGCGCCTGCGGAGCTGCGCGAGTTTGCGCCGAAGCTGAAGCGCATCTTTGGCTACAACCAATTCGAGCTCAAGGGCAGCACCGCCAAGCCGATCGATGCGGATGGCGAAAGCTGGCTGGTGCCGAGCAACAACTTCTGGCTGAGCGTCCGTGCCCGGCGCGCTCTCTCCAAGGAAGCCCGGGGCGGTTACCTGCTCGACGTTCACCTCTACCTGAATGAACGCCCGCTCGTCGCCACCGAGACCAAGCTCGCCCCCGGCAGCCCGCTCTTCATCCGCGGCCCGGCCTGCGGCAAGGGCCAGCTCATCATCGTCCTGCAAGTGCAGCGGTGAGGAGCCCGGCCGGTCGCGAACGATTTCTGGCTCCGCGGCAAAGCATGCGATGAACACCGCGATCCTGTTGCTGGCCCTTCTTCTACCGGGCGCGCCAGCATCAGCGCCCAACGAACGCAGCCCGAGTCTGGCCGAAGTCGCCGCATGGCTCGAGGAAGCGGCCCACGCGCTCCCGGAGAGCTTCCCTGTGCCGTTTCAAATCGCGCCGCTCGATTCCGAAAAGCCCAACTCCGACGTGCCCTCGTTTGTCCGCGCGCTCCAGCGTTCCAAGGCAGCCCACGAGCTGGCCCCCGACCTCTTTCCCATCTGGCGGCATCTCCAAACCGCACCGCCCAAGGAAACAAAACGCCCGCCCGGTACCGTCAGGGGCTGCATGAAGCGCGCGGCCGTTTTGATCGCGGAGAAAAAGCGCGACGAGGCGATCTCGCTGCTTCTCCACGCGCATGCGCTCAAGCCCCGCGACTTTCCGCTCGCGCTAAAGATCGGGGAACTTTTGCAGGCGCCCGAGTCTTTGGAAGCCGCGCAAAGTTTTGCGGAAACTCTGGTCGGGCGTTTCCCGCAGAAGGCGGACGCCTGGCGGCTCCTCGGCGCGATCCTCCTGCAAAGAGGACGCCACGAGGACGCGCTCGCGCCGCTCCGCAAGGCGGAGCAATTGAATCCGAAATCGGCCGCGATCTGGTTCATGGAAGGTTCGGCGAACGCCGCGCTCCAGCGCTGGGAACTGTCCGCGATCAAGCTCGTCCAAGCCGTGCGGCTCGATCCAAAAAACGAGCTGTACTGGCGCGCCCTCACGGATGGTTACCGCAAGTCGCGGGATCTTCTCGCGGGGGAAATGAAGATCAAACAACTGATCGAGGCATTCCCCACCTCGGCGTCCGCGTGGTACAGCCTCGGTTGTGTCCATGTCGCCGGCGGCTTGCGGCAGGACGGCCTGAAGGCCTGGCAGAAGGCAGTCGAGCTCCGGCCGAAATATGCGGACGCGTGGAGTCAGATCGGCGTGCTGCAACTCCAGGACGGCGACCGCAAGAGCGCGATGAATTCGTTTCAGCGCGCGCTGAAAGCGCAACCGCGCCACGCGGAAGCGTCCAATAATCGCGGCTGGTTGCTCCTCGCGGAAGACAAACTCACCCCGGCCATCGCCGACTTTCAAACCGCCATCAAAAGCGACCCGACCTACACGCGAGCCATGGTCAATCTCATCCGCGCCTACGTGAAAAATGGCGACCCGGCTCGTGCGAATGGAGTGTGCGATCAACTCGCCAGCCTGGACGCCGCCGCCGGCGCGACCATGCGCAAGGAAATCCCCCGCTGACGGGGCTGGCCTTTCGCACCACGCTTTGCTCTCCTCGCGCGATGGCCGATCCAGTCGAACTTCCCGAAGCAAGAGATCCCTTTGAACGCGTCATCGCGCTGACCATCGCGATCCTCGCCGTGGTCCTTTCGTTTGTGGACAACACCGGCGACAACGCGAAGACCGACGCCATCGTCAAGACCACGGAGGCGGCCAACCGCTGGGCCTATTTCCAATCGAAGAGCCTCAAGGAAAACCTCTCCGAAACCAGCGTCACACTCCTTTCAGTGCTCGCGCCGTCCGACCCTGCTGCGGCGAAGGCGAAGCTCGACGAAATGTCGAAGGAAGTCGCGCGCTACAAAGGCGAGAAACAGGCGATCATGGAAGAGGCTAAAGCCCTCGAGAAACAGTCGGCATATTCGATGTCAATCGACGACCGCGCAGATCAGGCGTCCTTGCTCCTTCAGATCGCCGTCGTCGTCTGCTCGATCGCGATCCTGGTTCGCTGGAAGGCGATCTTCTTCGTCGGCCTCGCCTGCGGGATCGCGGGCATCGCCGTCAGCGTGCTGGCATTCAGGATGTAGAAGGAAGGTGGAGGGACGTCCGCACGGACGCTGCGCGCCTATCCGTAGCGCAGCGCCTCGATCGGATCGAGCCGACTGGCGCTGATCGCGGGATAGATGCCACTGACGACGCCGATGACGACGGCGAAGCCGAAACTGATCAGGACATTTCCGAGTTCCACTACCGGCGCATTCGACTCGGGCGAAATCGCGATGAGGATCTGCATGATCCCGAGGCTGGCGACCAGTCCGAGCAGGCCGCCGATGATCCCGATCACTGTGCTCTCGACCACGATCTGCACGAAGATGTCGCGACTCTTTGCACCCACGGCGCGGCGGACGCCGATCTCGCGGATGCGCTCGGTGATCGAGGCGAGCATGATATTCGTAATGCCGATCCCACCGACGAGCAGGGAGATGCCGGCGATGATGCCGCCGCTCATCCGGGTGTTGCGAATGCTCTGCTCGATGGTGTCGGCAAACTCGAGGCGGGTGTCGAAATCGAAATCCTGGATGCCCCGATGGGTGTTGAGGAGGATCGTGCGGACCTGGTCGAGCGTTTCGTCGAAGCGGTCGGTGTCGGCGATCTGGAAAGAAAGCGCGTCGAGCTTGTACTGCGGGCCCTGGTCTTCCTTTGCCACGACGTAAGCCGACTTGAACTCGTAGAACATCGTGTTCAGCGGGATGAGGATGGTCAGATTCTTTCGATCGAATGCACCCGAACCGCGCGAGAAACTACTGGGCACGCGCGGGCTGGCGCTTTTCTTGCCGCCCTTCTTTTTTCCAGTCGCGGCCGGAGTGGGCGTCGCTTTCTTCGCCGCCTCGTCCGCCGCCTTCTTCGCGAGTTCGTTCCGACGCCGGTCGTAATCCCGTTCGTAAAAATCGAACACCCCCACCACTTTGAAAGGACGGTCGTTGATCTTGATCGTCTCGCCGATGGGATCGGAATTGGGGCGGTCCGGCCACAGTTTCTGGACGACGAGGCGGCCAATGACGCAGACGCGCAGGCCGAGTTCCACGTCGAGATCGCTGAGATTTCGGCCCGCCGCGATGGTGTGTTTGTTGATCGGGGCGAAATCCGGCCAGCAACCATTCACTTCCCCGCGAAAGGCCTGATTCGAACGTTGCACGGCGGCGACCGGCAATTGCGATACCGGGGTGACATGGGAAACGAGCGGAGCGGATCGGCGAATCGCCTCAGCGTCAGCGACCGTGCGGCCGGGGGAAATCTCCGCAAATCCTTCCTGCTCCGGCGGCACCGCCTGGCCGATCACGCTGACCCGCTCGATGCCCCCGATCTGCATCATGTATTCGCGCATCCCTTTCGCGATCCCGGCAGTGAGCGAGAACATCGAGAGCAACGAGGCCACGCCGAGAATCACGCCGAGCATCGTCAGGAAGCTGCGGAATTTATGCGCCCAAATTTCTTTGAGCCCGACGAGGAATCCGAGCCAGAGATTCATGTGCTGGCCGCGGCGTTGGCACCTTCCGGGACAATCTGCCCGTCGCGAATTTCTATCCGCCGCGGCGTCTTCGCCGCGATCGTGTTGTCGTGAGTGACGAGCACGATCGTGCTCCCCTGCTCGCTGAGTTCGCGGAAGAGTTGGAGAATGTTCGCACCGGTCTTTGAGTCGAGGTTACCGGTCGGTTCGTCGGCGAAGATGATCTTGGGCCGATTGACGAGCGCGCGGGCGATGGCGACGCGCTGCATCTGGCCGCCGCTGAGTTGGAGCGGCGTGTTCTTCACGCGATTGGAAAGTTCAACCCGCTCGATGGCTTCGAGCGCTCGCTGGCTGCGCTCCCGGGCGGAAACCCCGGAATAAATCATCGGCAGTTCGACGTTCTGCTGAACGGTCAGCTTGGGGAGCAGATTGAAGCTCTGGAAGACGAAGCCGATTTTTTGATTCCGCATTTCGGCGAGCCGATTGCTGCTCGCGCGGCTCACATCGATGCCATCGACATGCATGGTGCCCTCGCTGGGGGTATCGAGGCAACCGAGCAGGTGCATGAGCGTGGACTTGCCGCTGCCGCTCGGGCCGATGATCGCGGCGTATTCGCCCTGCTCGATGTCGAGGGTGATCCCGTTGAGCGCGAGGATCTCCTGTTCGCCGATGCGGTACCGCTTGATGACATCGCGCAATTCGATGAGAGGCATGTGGGAAAGGAGACGGGAGTCAGGAGACAGGAGTCAGAATGACGGGCAGGCGCCTGACTCCTGACTCCTGACTCCTGACTCCTGATTCTGACTCCTGACTTCCTGCTTCACTACGATTTCTTCTGCGCGATCCGGCCGGGCTCCACGAGGAGGATTTCCTCGCCGTCGCTGACTCCATTGATGACTTGGACGAAGTCGGTGCTGGTCACGCCGATCTTCACTTCGCGCCGCTCCGTGGTTTCCCCGTTTCGGACGTAGATGACCTTCTTGTTTCCCTCGGCGCGGAAGACCGCCGAGATCGGCACGCTGACGACATCAGTCGCGCTGGCGATAGGGATGGAAATGTTCACGGTCATGCCGGGCCGCAGTCGCGCGTTCGGCTTCTCGATCAGCGCCTGCACCTGGAATCCCTTGACGCTGTTCTTGACCGTCGCGACCGGCGCGATGAAGGAAATCTTCGCGTCCATCTCGGCATCCTTGAGCGACTCGACGTGCAGTTTGACCGTTTGGTTTGCTTCGATGCGCGCCACGTCCACCTGGTTGATGTGGGTCTCGACGAGCAGTTTGGAAAGGTTCGCGATGGTCAGCAGCGTGGTGCCGCTGTTCACGCTGGCCGCGGCGATCACCACCTGCCCCTCGATCACCGGCGCGGTGAGCACAGTTCCATCCATCGGCGCCAGCACCTTGGTCTTGCGAAGGCGGTCCTCCACGAGCTGGAGCTTGCGCTGTGTCTTGACGAGGCTGTTTTCACCAAGCGCATACTCGGCGCTCAGATTGTCAAAGACTTCGAGGCTGATTAGCTTTTGATCGTAGAGATCCTTCGCCCGATCGAAATTTTTGTGCGTCTTTTCCATCGCCAGCTTCGCACCTTCGATCTCGGTCAGTGCGCTGTCCTTCTCGCTCAGCAGATCCGTGTCATCGATTTCCACGAGCACGTCGCCTTCCTTCACCGTATCGCCCGGTTCGACGTGAAGCGCCTTCAGTTTTCCGCCGACTTCGGGTTTCACATCGAGTTGGAACGCCGGTGTGACATCGCCGCTCACTTCGACCGAAGACGCGATGTCGCGCTTCTCGGCGCGGGCGAGAAATTTGTCGGCGAAAACCTCCTTCTCTCCGTGCGTCGTTCGGTGTGTGTAGCCGTACCAGCCGCCGGCGGCAGCGAGGATGAGGAGCAGGATGGAAATAATTCGCTTCATGGGGAAACCCGCGCACTCGGGCGCGCGGCGGCGGACACTACGGGCGGGATGCCGCGGAAGCAATGATACGTGTGCGTAAATAACGGGGAGAGAAACATTTCGGCGCCAAAGTGACCGAAATCCCGCGGTTTTCTTAGTGGGTGTGCTGGGCGTCGGCACGAGGGGGGAGTGGCCGTTACCGCGACGGCAATGCCGCATCGAAAAACGGGTCATCCTGAGCGGAGCGGCGCGTGGGCGAAGGCGGGGCGGCGCGGAGTCGAAGGATCTCCAACTATTTCTGCCGATGCGCGCAACATTGGGGGAATAGTTAGAGATCCTTCGACTGCGCTTTGGTCGCTCAGGCTCCCGACGCTGCGCTCAGGATGACTGCAATTTTTTTCGATGCAGCGCTGCGCGCCAAACGATCTCTGCCATGCACCGTCGGCGAGGCCGGATCTTCAGGCCGGGAACCATGCCGCCAACTCGCCGGGATCGAGTTCGTCGAGCCGATGCACGGCGCGGTCGGCGGCGCCGAGTTCCTCGCGCGGATGGGTGGTAGCCACGCCCACCACTTTCATTCCACCGGCCCGCGCGGCTTCGATGCCGACCAAGGCATCCTCAAAGACCACGCAGCGATCGGGCGCTCGCTGAATGCTCTGCGCCGCTTTCACGAAAACCTCGGGATCGGGCTTTCCGTGGCTGACGTCTTCGGCGGTGACGATCCCGGTGAAAAATTCGGCAAGCCCGATCAGTCCGAGTGACAGGTCGATATTCGCGCGATGGGTCGAGGAACCGATCGCGCAAGGCACGCCCGCATCGCGCAGCCGCTCCAGCCACATGCGCACGCCGGGAAGCGGTTCCAGGTCCCACTCGGCGACGACCTCGCGATAGAGCGCTTCCTTGCGGAGGGAGATGCGACGGATCTCCGAAGCCTCATTCGTCCAGCCGAGGATCGTGGGAATGATGAATTCATTCTTGCGGCCGAATCCTTGTTTGAAATGTCCCGGCGGGAGCGAACTTCCGATTTCCCGCGCGAGGCGCTCCCAGCTTTCCTCATGATGCCGCGAGGAATCGATGATGACGCCATCCCAGTCAAAGAGCGCGCCCCACGGGGCGCCGGCGGTGGTCATCGCCGCGCTTAATTCAGACGCTGGAGAGCCGGGAGCCGGTACTTGCGCATCAGCGCCGGGCCTTCCTCGGCGACGGCTTTAGCGTCGAGATAGATCGATGTCGGGTCGCCGTCGAACTCGACCTTGTGCAAGTCACCGGTCGCTTTCTCCAGCGCGCCCGGGATGTCCGCCAGGCTTTGCAGTTCCACGCCATTGATGCGTTTCACCACGAGCGTGTGCAGGTCCTCATATCCGACCGTCGCGGCGCTCGGCAGGACCCGGCTCAGGAAGACGATCTTCTTCGGCCCATTCGGAAAAAGCTCCGCCTGCTGGCGATCGAAATAGACGAAGTGCTCGGGCGCCTTCTTCACCCAGTCGTTTCCCCACTCCTTGAGATACTGCCGCGACAATTCCTGAAGCACGAGGCCACCGAGGATGTAGAACTTCGGCGCGCGGTCGATGACGTAGGGCTCGACCACGTAGCTCTGCACATCGCGGTGCTCGAACGTCACGGGCAATTCCTTGGTCTCGCCCTTGCGCGCGATCGTGAACGTCACCGTGTCGCCCACGAAGTGGCGGGTGGAAAAAAGATGCGAGACGGCAATCCGTCCGTACTCCGGGTCCAAATAGTTCGCGTCCTGATCCACGGCTTTACCGTCCACCTTCAAGACCACGTCGCCTTTTTGAATCCCCGCTTTTTGCGCGGGTCCGTCGGCCACCACTTCACTCACGTAGATGCCGCCGAGATCGGTGCCGTTCAGGCCGAGGAATCGCCGGAATTGCGGGTCGCGAGTGATGGAAAATGCCATGCCCGCCCGCGGAAAGCCCTCATACGGCGGAGTCGCGGCGTCCTTGAGAAAATGCTGGATGACCGGCGCCGGGATGATGTCGGCATTGTTTGTCGCGTTGTCGTAACGCATCACGATGCCCACGAGCGCGCCTTCCTTCACCACCGGGAGCGTGAAGCTGCTGTCGCGGAACTGGAGGGGCGCGGTGACGCGGTAGATCAGGAACGGAGCGTCATCGAGCGGGTAACGCGAGACCTCCGCCGTCGTCAGCGCGCCCTTCGTCACGAGCAGGTTTCCATTGCTCTCGAACTGCCAGACGGAGAGCACGTCGCCGACCGCGGCAGGGCTGATCTCCAGCGGCTTCAAGCCTTTCAAGAACTCCGGGTCATCGCACTTCAGCAACGCGAGATTGCTCTCGTAATCGACGGCCACGACCGACGCCGGGGCCTTCTGCCCGCCGGCCGCCTTTTCAAACTCCAGGTAGCTCGCATTCGCCACGAGTTCGCCGGTGACCAGGACGCGATTGCCGGCGAGCACGGCGCCGATCGCGCGGCGCGAGTAGGTCGCGCGTTTGCCCCACGGCTTTCCGAAGTCCCACGGCTGGTTGGTGACATTGACGCGGACGACGGAAAGGACTGTGTCGGTCGTCACCTCCGCGACGGGCTCGGGCTTGACGATCTTGGTCGTCTTGGCGGCCTTGGCTTTGGCGGCTTTCGGAGCCTCTGCGTGAACCAGCGCAGTCGCGGCGAGCAGAGAGAGAAAAAGAGAAGTGCGAATCACGAGTTAGGAAGCAGGAGTTTGGTCGGAGGCGAGGTTCTTCTCCTCGAGAACGTTGTAGCTGCGCTTGATCCGTTCGCGGGCGCTCTCCACGGCGCTGCGTTCCAGGACCAAGGGCCGCCCCGAGCCGATGAATTTCACCACATAGAACTCGGTCTTTTCCTCAAACGCCGTCGCAACGTCCTGGAGCGTTTTGATTTTCTTGTCGTTGATCTCGTCCACGATCCCTTCGCGGAATTCGTTGAAGTAGGTATTGATCGTGTCCGGCAGGATGGCGCTGAGGATGACGAGTTCCGGATGGTCCCGGTAGAGTTCCTTGGTGATGAAGTAATCGTAGAAGTAGTTGATCCGTGGATTTTCAAATTGGTAGGTGGCGAGCAGATTGCGCGAGAGCGGCTGGAAGAGCAGCCCGCCGAAGAGCACGTAGGGTGGCGTCGTATCGTAGCTATTCGCCTGCAGCGTGTATGGCCAGGCGCGGTCAAATTTCACCTCGATATCGAGCGGCTTCTTTTCCCGGATGATGGAAAGCTTCACGGTGTCGCCGAGATATTTTCGCTCCGCGACCTCGCTCAGGAGCACCCGCTCGTTCTCGAGTTCCACCATCCCATCGCTCGCGATTTCGTGTCCGTCGATCGAAAGGAGGACGTCGCCCGGTCGCAACACGCCTTGGGAAACGCCGGCATTTTGCACCGTCGTCACGACCACGCCGCGGTCATCGTCGGGCAGACCGAGCGCGCGGCGCATCGCGGGATTCAGCGTATTGAAGAACCCCATCGAGAGGTCCATATAGCGGTCATATTTTCCGTCCTTCACGTCCTGGAGGAAGTGTTTGATCACCGGCGTGGGGATCATGTAGCCGACGTTCTGCGCGACATCGCCGCTGTATCCCTGGAAGGCGACGCCGACGACCTTGCCATACTGCAGGACCGGGCCGCCGCTGTTCCCGGGATTGATCGCGGCGTCGATCTGCACGGTCAGGTGCTGGTCCACCACGGAGTGCGAGTAGATGCGGAAATCCACCCGCGAGACGACGCCCTGAGTCACGCTCATCCGCTCCCCGCCGATCGGGTATCCATAGACGCTGACCACGGATTCGAGTTCCGGGATCTCGCCGATCTCCAGCGGCAGGGTGCCTTTGAAAAACGCCGGGTCATCCAGCTTCAGCAACGCGAGATCGCAGTCGTGGGCGATGTGCTCCACGGTCGCGGTGTACTTTTTCGGGTCGTTCTCTTTCTCCACGGTCAGAAAACGCGCGTTGCTCACCACGTGTGCATTGGTGACCAGCCGCTCGCCCGCCACTACCCAGCCGGTGCCGCTGCCGCCCCCGACCTGACCCGGCAGCCACGGCATGCGGTAGTTTGCTTCCTGCGCAGTATTGGTGATGCGCGCGATGCTCTTGCGGACTTCACCCGGCTGCGCGAGCGCGGTGCGAAAAGAGAGCAGGACGACCGAAATAACGACGACTTGCCAGAGGCGACGGATCATGAGTGCGCGGAAGATGGACGTGCTCTCATCCGCTGGCAAGTGCGCTGCGCGAAGTGGTCGCGCGCACCGCAGCGATGTGCTAGAAGGCAGGCCAGTGCCGCGAACTTCCACCGAATCGCCTCCACGCTGCCGACAATGCGGCGCGCCGCTCGTCGTCGGAAAACGGCGCCGCACCTGTCCGCGCTGTCATCCGGACGAAGCTGCACGGGACTCCCAACTCGAATTCTTCCTCACTCCGCCCGCGCCACAATCAGGCCCGCATCCGATCGAGCCGCCCGCGGCGGTCGTCCATGTTCCGGAGCCGGCCCCTCCCATGCCAGTGGAGCCCGAAGCGCCTCCCAGCGCCGCCTTCATGCCGATTCGCGCGCCCTGGTCGGCAAGCCGATTCCTCACGTTCGGCATCGGCTCGCTCATCGTCGCCGGAGGCTTGAGTTGGGTGGGCTTTCAGATGTGGCCGCGCGGCTCGGTGGAACGATCCATCGTCCAAGCGTTCGAGGCCCTGCCCCACTTCACCGAACGGACCGGTGCGAACAATCCCGTCGGCGCGCTCACCGTCGATCGCGACTCCAGCCCCGCGTTTGTGGATCTCAATGGCGATGGCGCGCTCGACCTTGTCACCGGCAGCCGCAGCGGCGAGATCCGGGTCTTTCGGAATGCGGGGACGCGCAGCCAGCCGCGTTTCGCGCCGACGCCCGGCGACCCCTGTGGTCTCGTCCCCACGGACACCTCGAACAACGTGGCCTTTGCCGATCTCCGCAGCACCGGGATGCCCGACGCCCTCAACGCCGGGACCAACGGCGCGCCGACATTTTTTCGGAATCGCGGCTCCCGGAAGCGCCCGGATTTCGTGCTGCTCGCGCCCGCGGATGACCCGTTCGGCGTCGCGGTCAATTCGACCCGCAGCTACGACTGGCGTCCCGTCTTCGCCGACATCGACCACGACGGCGACGCCGACCTCTTCATCGGCACCCGCAGCGGCTCCGTTCTCTTTTTTGAAAACCGCGGCACCCCGCAAAAGCCGCAGTTTCACGGAGTCGTGCGCGTTTCCCCCTTCGGGCTCCGCGGCGCGGGGGAACTTCTCTCGCTGAGCTTCGGCGATCTCGATGGCGACGGCGATCTCGACGCCGTCGCGGCCAACGCCCACGGAGAAGTGCGTTTTTTTGAAAACCGAGGCACGGCGTGGCGACCGAAATTCGCGCTCGCCTCTCGCGGCGCGCTCGACCTGCCCACCGTCGCTCACGACGCCACCGTCGCTCTCGCCGATCTCGATGCCGACGGCGACCTCGACTGCATCACCGGCGGCGCCGACGGCCGCTTCCGCTACCTCGAGAATCTCAGCACGCCCGTCCCGCCGCAGGCATCGCCGCGTTGATTCTTCAGTCCGGCGCTTGGCCTTCGAGAAACGCGAGCGCCTTATCGTAGCTGCACCGCTGGAGGAAATGCGCGAGCCGCGGATCGTGGCCCGCGGGGAGCTGACCACGGACCGCGTCGATGCTGGCCGTCGCCGCTTTCAATCGCTCCAAATGCCCGGCCGGATCACGCCGGTAATGCTCACGATCGGCGATCACAGCGAGGCGTTCCCGCAAGGCGGCGGCGAGGTCACGATAGACTGCGGGTGCGTTGAGCATAGCCGGACATTGAGCCGGGTTGGGAATGTTGTCCAACCGCACAGCCGCCTCGCTGCACCGGGTAGAACCTATTTTTGAGCCGTCTTCGGCTTGCGAGCAGTGCTGGCCTCCGCGGCGAGTTGACGCTCCGCTTCGATCCAGTCCTGGTGCGAATCGCCGGGCAATCCGGCCGCCTCCCGGCGCTCCGCGATGAAGTAAGCGCGCAAGGCAATGTCTTCCTCCGAGTAGGACGGCTTTTTAGTCCGTCGCACCGCGGGTTTTGGTTTCGGCGCCACAGCTTTTGGCTGGGCGCGACTCGGTTCTGGCGTGGCCACCTTTTCGGCGGCTGGCTTGCTTTTCGCAGCGCGCTTTGCAGCCGCCGCGGTCTTGGTCTTGGTAGTTTTGGTTCCCATAAAATCTTGGTAAAGATCGATATGCTCTGGGAGAGGCGGGGCGCCGCGAGGCGCCGGGCTGAGAACGCGGGAGACTAGGCGCGGACCGGGCGAGGTGAACAGCGAATTCTTTGCACCGACTCATTCGCGACCGCGTGAGCTGCGATCGCGGCTCGCGCCAGCGATCCCGCGGACTCACTGCTTCGCGGCAGGACTCGGGGACAGGAGGTAGGCGAGCAGGTCGTTGAAATCGCCGGGCGCGATCATGCTCTCGAATGCGGGCGGCATGAGCGAGAGCGGCGATGGGGTGCGGGTTTTGATCTCTGCCTTGGCGACACTCCGTTCCTGACCAGTCGCGTCGATGAGCAAAACCGCATCGCCTTGCTCACGCACATTTGCGCCGGCCAGCGTCTGGCCGTCGTGCGTCTCGATGATCGTCTGGCGGAAGCCGGGATCGACGTTGCGATTCGGATCGAGAATATCCTCGATCAGGCGCGCGGCGCCGCGAGTGATCACGCCATCGAGGTTCGGGCCGACGTTGCCGCCTTCGTTGCGGTAGCGATGGCAGACGACGCAGTTTTGCAGAAAGACCTTCGCGCCTTGCTCAACATTGGGCGTGGCTTTGGCGAAGTCCTTCGCGCGCTGGGTAATGAGTTTGTCGAGACGTTCATCCTCTGGGGGAAGGTCGCGGGTGAGGTCCGCCGCCCGCGCCTGCAGTTCCTTCGCACGCCGGCCGAGGACGATTTCGATCAGCCGATTGCGCAAGAGCCGGGGCGACGCCTTGCCCGCCTCGATGAGGTCGAGAAACTCGCGGCAGGCCTCGTCGCCGTGGTTGATCAAGTCGCCGGCCATCGATTGCGCAAGATCGAAGGGGGCGGTGGGGAGCGCCGCGAGGATTTCCGCGGTGCCACCCGCGACGAGGAGTTCGGCCGCACGCTTGCGGAGCTTGAAGTGGCGCGGGTCGGCGAGCGTCGTCGCGAGGATGTCGCGGCTTGCGGGAAGATTGGCCACGGCCTCCAGCGCGGCTACGCGCAACGTTTCGGGCCGCGCCTCGTCGCGAATGATTTTCGTGAGTGGCTCCAGTTTGGCGTCGAGCTTCACGTCACGCACCGCGTCCACACCCTTCCGCGCGAGTCCCGCGTCGTTGCTGGTGATGGCCTCGATCATCGCGCGCTGCGACCAGGCGATCATCTCGTCTGGCAAAGGCATCCCGCGCTGCCGCGCCGCCTGCCCGAGCGCATCGACCAGCGCGATCCGTCGCGGCAGCGGCGCCTCGCTGGCGTGTGCGACGAGATCAATGACCTCGTCAAACTTCTGCAACGGGAGATGCAGTGCCGCGTGTTTGAGGTATTCGCCGGCGCGCGGGGTTTCGAGCTTGGTGCGCTGGAGGTAGGTGAGGAGGAAGGCGGCGGTTTCGGGCGTGCCGACGGCGAGTGAGACGTCGGCGAGGTGGGTGGCGGCGGGCGGGATGACTGCCGCGAGACTTTCCGCGATGGAAAATAGGTTTGGGACTCGCAGAGCATCGCGAAGCGCCATTCTCAAAGCATAGACGAGCTGAACATCGTCCGCAGAGGCCTCTGCCAATGCTTTCAAAATCGAATCGACTACTTCTTCCAGTTTCGAGCGCACGAATGCGCGATCCTCAGCGCTCAGCGCCGGAACAGACGGCGCGCGAGACGGCCGCGCGCGGCTTGCGAGTGACGGGATTTCAAGCGTCTCCCGAAGAGTTCTGGCGACCTGCGAGATGTTGGTAGCTGCCACAAGTTGAAGATGAGGATCGTCGTTCGTCGCGAGCGCTTCGTACGCGTTAGCGACGGTCCGCCGAATCAAGTTTGGCGTGAGTTCGCGGTCCCACCGAAGATGTGAACGCGCGATCGCGGTGGGCAAGGCGCAGAAGAATTGGGCGTTATCCTCATCGGTGCTTCCAGACCAGACCAACATCACCGAGGTCGCACCGGGTTCGATGCGTTCGATCGCAGATTGCAGGCCCACCCACGTCCTCCCGGCCTCACCGTCTGCCTCCGCACCCCGAGCGGCGCGAAGTAAAAAGGGTGTCGAGACCGCGCTGAACGCCTGAGCGAGGCTCAGGTAACCCATCTTGCCCACCCGATCCACCAGCTCATTCGTCGCCAACCGCCGCACTTCGAGGCTCGGGTCGGCGAGCTTTTCGACGAGGGCGGGGGCGTCGCGCGTCGTGAGATCGGGCGCGACTCCGGGGAGCACACGCGCCTCGCGTGTTGTCTTTGGCGCCCCCGCCGAAGACTCGTCCCCTTCGCGCGCAGCGCCACGCTCGGGAGAGGGAAGTGCGGCTGCGCCGGGCGTGGACGAGGTTCCCGGCGAGGCGCCGGAAACGACACGCGGGGCGCGTGTGCTCCCCGACTCGTCGTGACCTCCACCCGATGCGCTCGCATTCTCCCCACGCCAGACGACGCGCCAGATGCGGCCGTGCGTGTGGTCGCGAGAGGGGTGGGTGAGCGGGACTTCGTAGTGGCCGATGATCGGGTTGTAGAAATCGGCGATGTAGAGCGCGCCGTCGGGGCCGAGCTTGAGATTCACGGGGCGGAACCACGGGTCGTCGCAGGTGAGGAAATCGGGCATGCGGATGGCCTTCGGCGTGGAGCCGTGCCATTCGAGGCGGTCGCGGTTGATGCGCTGGGTGACGGGGTTGCCGTTGAAGAGATTGCCGCGGTATTCCTCGGGCCATTTGTCGTCGGCGTAATAGGCGATGCCGGCGATGGCGCTGGAGCCGTGGTCGTCGTCGGTGATCATCGGCGCGAAGCCCAGCCCGTCGTGATTTTTGCCAATGCCGCTGTAGAAACCGCCGCGCAGCAGCATGGTCACGGGCTTGGAGTGCGAGTCGGCGCTGAAGAGATTGCCGAGCGGGTCGAAGGCGAGGCCGAAGGGATTGGTCTGGCCGTGCGCGTAGGTCTCGAAAGCGGTGCCATCGGGGCGGAAGCGGTAGGTGTTGCCGCTATCGACGATGGTGACCTTGCCGTTGCGGTCGCGGACTTCGCTGTGGTTCTTGAAGCCGTGGGTGCCGTAGATCCAGCCATCGATCCAATAGATGAAGCTCGACGCGCCGCCGTGTGTGTCTGTGTAGCCGAAGCCCGTGTAGAGCGGCTCGCGCTTTTGGGCGAAGCCGTCGCCATCGGGGTCGCTGATCAGCCAGATGTTCGGGATGGAATAGACGATGGCGCTGTCGCCCTCCGGCGCAGCCGACCCACTCCAACCGCCGGGCTTGCGCGGGAGGGGCTGGATGCCGCTGGGAATGTTCAGCCGGTCGGCGAAAAGGGTGATCTTCCGCGCGTGGCCGTCGGGGCCGAAGTCGCCGAGGATGCGGACGCTGTCCCGGCCGACGGGCGAGGGCTGCGGCGCTTTGTCACCGACCTTGAAGCTGTCCACGAGGCCCGCCCAGCCTTTGACGAAGTCGGGGATTGGCTCGCCATTCGCATCGGTGCTCGCGGGCCAGGGATACAGCTCGGAGCCGGTGACCCAGAGCCGACCGGCGGCGTCGAAGTTGAGGTTGATCGGTTTCTGGATTTCCGGCTCGGCGGCGACGAGTTGGACCTCGAAGCCAGGCGGGACGTGGAACTTTCCGAGCTGCTCCTGTGGTGTGGAGGGCTGGGTGCCGGGAGTGTCGCCGCGCTGGTCGGCGAGAGCCGGCAGGGTGAGCGCGGCGAGGACCAGGACGGAGCATTTCATCGAGAGGGGAATGGGAGGACGGGACAGGGGCGAACCAGCGCGGCGGGGCGCAGCTTAGGACTTCATGGACAGAGAGGCAAACTGCGCTATCCTCGCCGCCCCTTCGCCATGTTTTCGCTCCTCGCCGACAAGCTCCAGGACATCTTCAAGGACCTTCGCGGTCACGGGAAGATCACGGAGACGAATATCACCGAGGCGCTGCGCGCGGTGCGGCTGGCGCTGCTCGAGGCGGATGTCGATTTCAATGTCGCGAAGGGTTTCATCGCGCGGGTGAAGGAGAAGGCGCTAGGCGAAGAGGTGCTCCGCTCGGTCTCGCCCGGGCAGCAGATCGTCAAGATTTTCCACGATGAACTGACCGCACTCCTCGGCGGCGACGCATCGGAACTGAACCTCGAAAAGCCCGCCCGCATTCTCATGGTGGGCCTCAACGGCGCGGGCAAAACGACCTCCTCCGGCAAGCTCGCGAGTTTGTTGAAAAAGCAGGGCCGCGCCCCGCTGCTGATTGCCTGCGATTTACAGCGCCCCGCGGCGATTGAGCAACTTGCCACACTCGGCCGGCAGATCGACGTACCCGTTTTCATCCCGCCGAGTGGCGAGAAGGATGTCATCAAGGTCGCGAAGCTGGCGATCGAATGGGCGAAGGAGACTCCGGGGAACGTGCAAATCTTCGACACCGCGGGGCGGCAGGAGATCGACGAGGCGTTGCTGGAGGAACTGAAGAAGCTCCGCGACTTCCTCCAACCTCAGGAGGTGCTGCTCGTCGCGGACGCCGCGACCGGCCAGCAGGCGGTGAGCGTGGCCACTCATTTCCACGAAGCGCTGAGCATCACGGGCCTCGTCCTGACCAAGCTCGACGGCGACGCCCGCGGCGGCGCGGCGCTCTCCATGCGCGAGGTCACGCAGCGCCCGATCAAATTCGCCGGCATCGGCGAGAAGATCGACCAGTTCGAGCAGTTCCATCCCGATCGTCTCGCCGGGCGGATCCTCGGGATGGGCGACATCGTCGGCCTCGTCGAGAAGGCGGCGGCGGCGATCGACGAAGACGACGCGCGGCGGATGGAGGAGAAGTTCCGCACGGCGTCCTTCGACCTGAACGACTTCCTCGCGCAGTTTAAGATGCTCAAGAAGCTGGGGCCGCTGGAGAATATCCTTGGCATGCTTCCAGGCATGGGTAACCTCAAGGACTTTTCGGTTGACGAAAAACAGATGAAGCGGGTCGAAGCCATCGTGCTTTCGATGACGCTGGACGAACGGACTCACCCGGACATTTTGAATGCCCGCCGCCGCCAGCGCATCGCCCGTGGAAGCGGAGTTTCCGTCACCGAAGTGAATGATCTCATCAATCGCTTCGCTCAGATGCGGAAGATGATGAAGAACATGGGCAAGATGAAGCAGATGATGGCGCGCCCCGGCGCCGCCAAACGCTTCGGGCTCAACCGATAACTTTTTGCAGTCCACTTTTTAACCCTACAAGAAACCAACCAAGCACCATGGCCGTCAGCATTCGCCTCCGTCGTGAGGGCAACCTCAACCGTCCGTATTACAAAGTCATCGTTGCCGATCAGCGCTCCCCGCGCGATGGCAAGTTTATCGAGATCGTGGGTAACTACGATCCGAAGAAGCCCGGTGACAATGCGAATATCGACCTCACCCGCATCGATTATTGGATCAAGAACGGCGCGCGCCCTTCGGACACCGTCCGCAGCTTGATCAAGAAAGAGCGGAAGAAGGAAGTCGCGCCGGCCAAGTAAGGACTGGTCAATTTGCGCGGGATCTGATTATGGTCCCGCGCCATGCAGGAATTCCTCGATTTCGTGATCCGGAATCTCATCGATTACCCCGATGAGATGGTCCTGACCAAGGTCGAATCCCCGAAGAAGACAGTCTTCCTGCTCCGCCTGCGACAGAGCGATGTCGGAAAGGTGATCGGCAAGCACGGCCACACTATCATCGCCATTCGGAATCTCCTCGCCGCCGCCGCGGCGCGCCATGGCGAGAAGGCGGTGCTGGAGATCGTGGAAGAGGGACCGACGCGGGCCTGAGAGGAGACTCGTCGGGAGCTTCTACCCAGCGCCCTGGCTTTGCGCTTGATCGACAAGGTCGGGATCAAGCCATTCGCAATACTGCTTGTGCATCGCCGCACCGATCTCGATCAGGCGGCCTTGTGTGCGATCCAGATACTGGTGAAGCCCGATGTTGAAGATATCCGCGATCGTCGTGTAGTTCAGATCGGAACAGAGGCGACCGGACAAGCGTTCAGTCTCGTTGGAAAAATGAGCGCGATCACACCCGGAAATTCGGTGTAGGGCGGCATCCAGTTGGTCGGCGCAGAAGCGGATGGAACGGGGGAATCCATCATGCAGCACGACGAACTCGATCACGCTCCCAGGGGTAACCTGGCCGGGGTGAAGCTTCCGGTAGGCCTCGAATGCGCTGCACGATTTCAGCACTGCCTGCCACTGCACGGTATCCACATTTCCGCCTACTTTTTCGTCGGTCGGCAGAAGGATGTGATACTTCAAATCGAGGATGCGCGACGTGCTGTCGGCCCGCTCGAGAAACTTGCCGGCTTGCAGAAAATTCCAGCCCTCGCCGTGGGTCAGCGTCGCGTCGGTGGTGCCGTGAAACTGATGCGCGTAATCGACGATATGGCGGTAGAAGTCGATCGCGCTGCCGGAGAAGAGCTGCCGCGCCTCAGTCGAGTTGATCCATAGATAGAGACTGTTGATCCGTTCCCACATCTCACTGGAGATATACTCGCGCACCGTCCGCGCATTCTCCCGCGCCCCCGCGACGCAGGAACGGATCGAGTTGGGATTCTCCTTGGCAAAGGTCACAAACTCGCAGACCGCATCGCCATTGGTCACGGCGTAAAGCTTTTGAAAGAGCTTCAGATCTTCCAGGGTGGCCAGGATGGGTTCCCATGCGAGTCGATCCGCCTCGTCACCCGTATTTTCATTGTCGAGCGTGAGCTGAAGATTGACATCGAGAATGCGCGAATTGTTTTCGGCACGTTCGATGTATCGGCCAAGCCAGTAGAGTGATTCAGCGACGCGGGAGAGCATGGTGCGAATGTACGTAGCGGTAAATTGCTGCCAGCCTATTCATCATCGAGAACCCACGAGTCCTTCGAGCCGCCGCCCTGTGACGAGTTTACCACGAGCGATCCCTTGCGCAGGGCCACGCGAGTCAATCCCCCGGGGATGATCGTGGTCTTCTCCCCGCTGAGAATATAGGGCCGGAAGTCGATGTGCCGGCCTTCGATTCCCTCTTCGCAGTAGCTCGGGCTGCGTGACAGCGAGATGACGGGCTGCGCGATGTAATTCCGCGGATCCTTGAGGATCGCCTGCCGAAACTTCTCGTGCTCCTCTTTGGTCGCATGCGGACCGATAAGCATGCCATACCCGCCGCTCTCATTGGCACTCTTGACCACAAGGTTGGCGATGTTTTCCAGGACATACTTCCGGTCTTTCTCAAACATCGTCAGATAGGTCTCCACGTTCGGCAGGATTGGATCCTCGCCCAGGTAGAACTTAATCATCTTCGGAACGAAGTAATACATCACCTTGTCGTCAGCGATCCCGGTGCCGATGGCATTCGCAAGATTCACGTTACCGCAGTGATAAGCCTCTACGATCCCCGGCGCGCCCAGCACCGAGTCTTTTCGAAAGACCTTCGGATCGATGAAGTCGTCGTCGATGCGACGGTAGATCACATCGACCCGCTTCGGCCCCTTTGTCGTCTTCATGTAAACGACGCGATCATGGACGAACAAATCCTGGCCCACCACGATCTCGATCCCCATCGATCGCGCGAGGAAGGAGTGCTCGAAGTAAGCCGAGTTATAAATGCCCGGAGTCAGCAGGACCACGGTGGGGTCTTCCGGCGATGGGCAATTCGCGGGCGCCACGTAGCGGAGCAGGTTGAGTAATTCCTGCGCGTAGTCATCCACGGGTCGGACTCTATTGCGGGTAAATAACTTCGGGAACACGCGCTTCATCACGTGCCGATTCTCCAACACGTAACTTACCCCCGAAGGGCAGCGCCCATTGTCCTCGAGCACGAGATAGCTGCCATCGCGATCACGAATCAGGTCGCTGCCGCAGATGTGGATATAGACATCCTTCGGGACATCGAAGCCGACAAACTCCCTTCGAAAATGCTTTCCGCTCAGCACCACTTCTTCCGGGATGATCCCTTCCTTGATGATCCGCTGGTCGTGATACAGATCCTTAAGGAAGAGATTCAAGGCCTTGATTCGCTGCACCAACCCGCGTTCCACGTGCTCCCATTCGCCGCGCGGGATGATTCGTGGAATTAGATCGAACGGGAAAATCCGCTCGGTGCCCTGGTTGTCGTTATAGACTGTGAATGTGACGCCCTGATTGAGGAACGTATTCGTGGCGAGCGCTTGTTTGCGTTCGATATCGCCGTCGGCCATCTCGTTGAATCGATCGAGTAGCGCCTGGTAGTGCGGCCGGACGACACCGGGAGCGCTGAACATTTCATCGTAAAAATCCCCAGAGTCGTAATTCTCGAAGGTGTGTCCCATTTGAAGCCCTAAGTTCGTTTAAGCGCCGATGAGTTGTGGTTCGTAGTCGTGCGCCAGGCTTGTCGAACCAAACTTCGGATAGACGAACTTGCACGCGGTCACATTTTCTTTCGTAATCCCTGCCGCGCGCTCAAGCCCCGCCTTCCTCAAAACTCTCAGCGACTGATGCAGGAGCGCTGTGCCGAGATGGCGATTGCCATATTCGGAAAGGACGCATGGTCCGGAGATCAGATTGCTCTCACCATCGATTTCCGTCGAGATCACGGAAGCCGCAATGATCCGAACGCCGTGGGTGATGACGATGGCGGGCAGGCTCTCGCGCTGGAAGGCGAGATCGAGCTGCATTTCGAGACGGTCGCGGAAGAGATTGAGCACGTCGCTCCACGCGCTATCCAGCGTGAAGGAGGTCATCACCGTGGTGATCACGGCCTTGGATTCCTCCCGGGGCGCCTCGCGGAAAGAGAAGTTGGCTGGAAGAGGGTTTTCGAGTGGCGGGAGCTTTGTGAGATCCCAAGTGAAGCGCTTCCAGCGCACTAATTTCATGAGGAGGCAGTGTAGGAACGCACTGCCGCTAAAGCAACGCGTTTTCGCCGGGCGTTCGTCCGCCTGCCGTAGTGCCGGGCGCCGCTGCGATCACCCGGGAATTCCCGCCAGCATCTGCGCGTTGGTGGGAAATTTGCGGAGGAAGAAAAGCAGGCGTTCCATCGCCTCCATCGGCTTGTGGCCGGCGAGGCCGCGGCGGATGACGTTGATCTTGTGCAAGGAATCGGCGGGGATGAGCAACTCCTCGCGGCGGGTGCCGGAGAGGAAGATATCGACGGCGGGATAGATGCGCTGGTCGCTGATCTTGCGATCGAGCATGAGTTCCATGTTGCCGGTACCTTTGAACTCCTGAAAAATCAGCTCGTCCATGCGGCTGCCGGTGTCGATGAGTGCGGTCGCAATGATGGTCAGTGAGCCGGCTTCCTCGGTGTTCCGCGCAGCGGCGAAGAGTTTGCGCGGGATTTCGAGGGCTCGCGAATCGATACCGCCGGACATGGTGCGTCCTCCGCCGCCAGTGGCGTTATTGAATGCGCGTCCGACGCGGGTGATCGAGTCGAGGAGAACGAAGACATCCTTGCCCGCCTCGACCAGTCGTTTGGCGCGTTCGATGGCGAGTTGCGCGATGCGAGTGTGAGATTTGACGTCGCTGTCGTTCGAACTGGCCATGATTTCCGCTCTCGGCACGGTGCGCTTGATTTCGGTGACTTCCTCGGGCCGTTCATCGACGAGCAGGATGATGAGTTTGAGGTCGGGGTGATTCTTCACCACCGCCTCAGCGAGGTGCTGGAGCAGTGTGGTCTTGCCGGTACGGGGCGGCGCGACGATGAGGCCGCGCTGACCTTTGCCGATCGGTGTCATGAGGTCGATCACCCGCGTGGTGTAACGTTCGGGCGTGGTCTCCATGGAGATCATTTCCATGGGACTGAGCACGGTCAGTTCATCGAAGCTGGGGAGCGTCGCCGCGTTTTGCGGCGTTTCGCCGTTGATCTCGGTAAGTCGGAAAAGCTGGGCGCCGCGATTGCCGCGACGTGTTTCACCCTTCACCCACTGGCCGTCGCGCAAACCGTAACTGCGGCAAAGCTCGGGAGTAACGAAGACGTCATTGGGGTGCTGCGCAAAACCGCGTTTCGGATCACGGAGGAAGCCGAAACCTTTTCCGGAAACCTCGACGATGCCCTCGGCCTCCCCGATCTCGTCGGGCGCCGGCGGGAGTTCAACGCGGGGCGTCTGTTCCCCACGCGGCGATTGCTCGCTACGCGGCGCCTGCTCACCACGCTGCCCTTGCTCACCACGCGGCGCGTGGTGACCGCGGGGCGTTTGCTCGCCCCGCGAGGTTTGCTCGGCGCGAGAGTATTGTTCGAGGCGTGCAGGTGCTTCGTGAGCGGGAAGGGAGATCGGCACCACGGGGTTCGGGTCACCACCCAAGCGTGCCTGTTCTTCCATCTGTCTCGCGACATGGAGCGGAATATAGACTGGGCGGGGCCGAACGAGCGGGATCGTGGGATCGCCGGACGCCGCCTCGGCGGGTGCGGAAGAAGCAGGTGTGCTCGGAGCTGTTGAAGCGGGGTCCGGCGCCACACTTCTGCCGGCCGACGGACGCCACTCTTCGACCTGCGCCAGGGCTGGAGGCGCCGGCGGCGGCGCGATCGGAGGCTCGATGGCGGCAGATGCCGGTGATTCAGCCACAGGCAGCTCAGGTTGCACGGACTCCGCTGTCGTTTTCCGCGCAGCTTTCTTCGGTGCGGTCGCTTTCTTCGCGGCTGGTTTCGCGACAGCTTTAACCGTTTTCGCAGCTTTCGTTGCCGGGGCTTTGGATGGCTTGGCCGTCGTCGTCTTGATCTTTGCGGCGGGCGCTTTTCGTTTCGCAGGCTTGTTCGCGGTCGCGGATTGTTCCTGGAGTAAAGGGTGTTCGGTGGACTCTGTCATAGTAGGTGAAAATGGGGACGGTCGTAGTAGCTGCGGCCTAAATCGGGAAATGGCCGGGCGGGCCAGCAACTAAGCTGGAATTCGAGGCCATCGAACACAGTCAAACCGGCATCAGCGCAAGGGTCGCGCTTGATCGCGGGCTCGATTTGCTCACAGCGCACGCACTAGGTGCGAGCCTGTGGGGTGTACGACTTTGGACCACTGATGATGACCCGCCATGGATCAGGGATGTATATGGATAAACGGAATTGGGGACGCGCCGCTGAGGTGCTTTTGCGAGGAGAGTCCTGCCGAAAGGTCAGGACAACCGGTGACGCGATCTAACAATGGTTAACGTGCTAAATCTTCCCGCTCCCGTCAACAGGCTTTTTCGCGGAAACGCTCCACACGCATTCGCGGGCAGGCATGGCGCGGTGATTGACCGCCCCGCCCGCGCTATCCTAGCGTTCCCGCCCCACATGAAAATAGAACGCGCATTGATTTCTGTCTCCGACAAGACCGGACTGGTCGAATTCGCCCGCGGCCTCGTCGCACACGGCGTGGAAATCATCTCCACTGGCGGCACTGCCGCCCTGTTCACAAAAAACGGGATTCCGAATATTGAAATCTCCGCGTTTACCGGCTTCCCCGAGATGATGGACGGGCGGGTGAAGACGCTGCATCCCAAGGTCCACGGCGGCCTGCTCTTCGTGCGCGACAATCCCGAGCACCAGGCTCAAGCGACGGCCCACGGGATCAAGCCGATCGACCTAGTGGTGGTGAACCTTTACCCCTTCGAGGAAACTGTGGCAAAGCCCGACACAACGCTCGAACAGGCAATCGAGCAAATCGACATCGGCGGACCGTCGATGCTGCGCAGCGCGGCCAAGAACTACCGGTCTGTGACCGTCGTGGTCGATCCCGCGGACTACGCGGACGTGCTCGAGAACATGGCCGCAAACGAAGGCGGCACGACGCTGAAGCTGCGCGAGCGGTTGGGGATCAAGGTCTTCGTCACCACGTCGAAGTACGATTCCGCGATCGCGAACTATCTCAACCAGGAGCAGGAGGCGACGTCGTGCTTTTCTGTTTCGCTGCCGGTGGTCGCGCGACTGCGCTACGGCGAGAATCCGCATCAGACCGCGGCGCTTTACGGTCACTTCGACGAGCACTTCCAGAAATTCCACGGCAAGGAACTTTCCTACAACAACATCCTCGACATCACCGCCGCGTCCGAACTGATCGCGGAATTCTCCGAGCCGACTGTCGCGATTTTAAAGCACACCAATCCGTGTGGCATCGGCAGCGACGCCGATTTGCGAGAGGCTTGGGACAAGGCCTTCGCGACCGACAAGCAGGCGCCGTTCGGCGGTATCATCATCACCAATCGTCCGCTCACGCTGTCTCTCGCCAAGGCGATCAGCGAGATATTCAGCGAAGTGATCATCGCACCGGAGTTTGAGGCCGACGCGCGGGCCTTGCTCCAAAAGAAAAAAAATCTCCGGTTGATGAAGATGCTCGCGCGCCCGATGCCGAAATCCGAAGAGGAGGAAATGCTTGTCCGGTCCGTCGCCGGCGGGGTGCTCGTGCAGAGTCGCGATGATTCTCCCGACCTCGACCTCGCGAGCAAAGTCGTGACCGCGCGCAAGCCGACCCAGGGCGAACTCGCCGCGATGCTCTTCGCCTGGCGCGCGGTCAAGCATGTGAAATCCAACGCCATCGTCTATGCCGCCGCGGACCGGACGCTCGGCATCGGCGCCGGACAAATGTCGCGCGTCGATGCCTCGCGCATCGCGATCTGGAAGGCGGCCGACGCGGGACTTTCGCTCAAGGGCAGCGCCGTCGGCAGCGACGCTTTCTTCCCCTTCCCCGATGGCCTCATCGCCGCCGCCGATGCCGGTGCCACGTGCGCCATCCAGCCCGGCGGTTCCGTGAAGGATCCCGAAGTCATCGCCGCCGCGGACGAGCGAAAGATGACGATGATCTGCACTGGAATCAGACACTTTAAGCACTGACGCGGTGGTTGAGAGTAGAGCGGCGATCTCCGACCCCGGAAACCGCCTCTCAACTCTCAACCCTCAACTATCAACTCTTCTTCCCATGAACCTCGGCGTTAACATCGATCACGTCGCCACCCTCCGGCAGGTGCGCTATGCCGGCCTGCCCGATTCGCGCAATGTCGAGCCCGACCTCGCAGTCGCGGCTGCCGTGTGCGAGCGGGCCGGCGCGCACGGCATCACCATTCATCTCCGCGCGGATCGGCGGCATATCCAGGACCGCGATGTCCTGCGGTTGCGCGAAACGATCAATACCAAGCTCAACCTCGAAATGGGCATCACGCCCGACATCGTCGATCTCGCGCTGCGCGTGCTGCCTGAGGAGGTGTGCCTCGTCCCGGAGAACCGCCAGGAGATTACCACGGAGGGCGGGCTCGACGTGACCGGACAATTCGATCTTCTCAAGCCGGTCGTACATCGCCTGCAACGCGCCGGCATTCGTGTAAGTCTTTTCATCGAGCCGATCCCGGATCAGATCGAATCCGCTGCGAAGCTCCACGCACAGATCGTGGAATTGCACACCGGCACCTTTGCCAACGCGCAAGGTCGCGACCAGCACGGTGAGCTTATGCGCCTCAAGGGTGCGGCCGATCACGCGCATGGCTTCAACCTCCAGGTCAACGCCGGCCACGGGATCAACTACAAGAATATCGAACTCATCCGCTCGCTGCCTCATCTCGCCGAACTCAACATCGGTCACAGCATCGTTTCGCGCGGCGTCATCGTGGGCCTCGGCCAGGCCGTCGAGGAGATGCTCGCGCAGATGAATCCGGGCGCGTGAGAATCATCGGCACCGGGATCGACATCGTGGAATCGGCGCGGCTCGCTGAGTCGATCAAACGGCACGGGGAACGATTCCTCGCCCGCATCTTCACCGAAGGCGAGCGGCATTACTGCGCGGCGATGAAAAAGCCGGAAACCTTCTACGCGGCTCGCTTCGCAGCCAAGGAGGCCGTGTCAAAAGCCTTCGGCACCGGCATCGGCGCGCAGCTCGGCTGGCTGGATATCGACGTACGCCGCAAGGCGAGCGGCGAGCCATTTGTAGTCCTCTCCGGCGAGGGCGCGGCCACCGCGCGGCGCCTGGGCATCGCGGAAATCTGCCTCTCGCTCAGCCACTCCGACCACTACGCCGTGGCCCACGCGCTCGCGCTGGGGCGGGGGTAATTGAGAGTCGCGCAGCGCCGATCGTTTATCCTCTCAACACTCAACTACCCGCTTACTTCGGCTCGTCGTTGCGCACCAGATCGGCGCGCAGTTTCCCGACGTGCCAGTCGTAGAAGAGCGCGTTCCGATGATCGCCATGCACGGGCTTGAGCGCCATGACATCCAACCCGGGGGGTGGCGCGGCGATCGCGATACCGACAAAAGCTTGCTGATCGGCATCTTTCATCGCCCACGTCCGGGTTAGATCCACCGACCTGCCGCTTTCCCCACCGGTCGCCTCTTCCACCCATGCGGAAAGCATCGCCTTTTTGATCGGCTCCTTGCCTGCGTCAGAATCGCCGAAGGGTGGCTTCGCCAGATCGACGATCTGTTTGGGATTGAGGACATACACCGGCGCATCAAGTCTCTTTTTCTCGCGCAGGTAGGCAGGGCAAATGAAAATATTCCCGCGTTCATTGGGCGCCACCGCACTGGGTTGCTCGCTCATGCCCAGGTACTTTCCCACCTTCGCAATCAGCGATCCCTCGATGGGAGATCCGCCCCCGCCGAGGACGGGATACTGCGAAAGGGAAAGCGGACCCGGCAGCAGCCCATCGTTGTCCGCGGTGTAGGCGTTGATGGCGACGCCGATCTGCCGCAAGTTCGACGCGCATTTCGTCGAGTTGGCACCCTCCTGGATTTTTCCGAGCACGGGCAGAATCAAGCCGGCAAGGATGGCGATGATCGCAATGACCACGAGCAGTTCGATCAGCGTGAAGGCGGGCGGGCGGGGAGAGGCGGAGCGCATGAGCGGGGAAAATGTTGGGGGTCTTCGCGGATAGAACACGGTTCCGTGCATGTGCGAAAGTCTTCTATCACAGGATCGCACGAGCCCGCCCGGGTGGCGGCAAATTTCGCTGGCGCGCCCCGGCTGCTTGCACTAATCAATCCGCCTCGCATTCGCGAAACGCGCGCTTAGCTCAGTGGTAGAGCGCTTGCTTCACACGCAAGAAGTCACAGGTTCGAACCCTGTAGCGCGCACCATTTGCTTCGCGAATTCCTGTCCCCATGAAGCCCACCCGCACACTCGCCGAAACTCGCACTCCCGACGGCGCTCAACTCACGCTCCAGGAGCACGACGGCGAATACTTCATCCGGCTCAATGGCCGCCCACTGATGAGCACCACCAACACCGCCTCCGAGGAAACGCTCGCGGACCGCGCGTGTGGAATGTTGGAGCGTCCCGCCGAGTTTCGCGTGCTCATCGGCGGACTCGGGCTCGGATACTCGCTGAAGAGGGTGCTCGAACTGACAGGAAAAAAGGCCACCGTCCACGTCGCCGAACTCCTCCCCGACGTCGTCGCGTGGAATCGCGAACACCTCCGCACCGTCAATGGGCGCCTCCTCGACGATCCTCGCGTCTCCGTCTTCGCCGAGGATGTTTTCGCGCTCATCCGGCGCGGAACCGAAGCGCCCTACCACGCCATCCTTCTCGACGTGGACAATGGACCGACCGCGCTGGTCTGCGACAAGAATTCGCGGATCTATGATCGCCGCGGCCTCGGCGTGCTTTACCGTGCGATTTACCCCGGAGGCCGCGCCGCATTCTGGAGCGCCACCGTCGAACCGCTCTTCCTCGGGCAACTCACACGCGCCGGCTTTATGGCGGAAGCCTTCGAGGCGCGCGCACACGAGCGTTCCCGCCGCAGCGATCACCGCATCTATGTCGCCGCGCGCCGCGCCGATGGACAGCCGCATGCTGCAGTTCCCGCCGAGCCAGCCCATCCGCCGCGCCCTGCGGCGCGCCGGCGCTGAGCGTCCCGGTTACCGCCGGCGATTCGTGCGGCGACTCCGCGACGGGGTGCGCACAAACAGCGTGAGGAAGAGCTCGAAACGGGCAGCGCAGGGAGCCACCGTTCTGTCGGGATTCTTGGTTTTCATGGGTGCCAGTCTCACTAGCGCGGGGCGTGCCGCCGGCTGAGGTAAATTCCGAATCCGCAGAGGATAGTGTCCCAATCGCCCGGCCAGCCCCGAAGGGAAACGGCGCGATTTGGGCCGTGGATGGGCGTCGTGAAACTTAGTACCTTCACCTCCGTCCAAACCCCCACCATGAAAACCTTCATCCTCGTGCTCTGCGCTCTCTGCACCGTGGCCACCGCTCAACAATCGCTCTCACCGGTGCGGCCTCGGGTCCAGCCGGGCTCCACGGAATCGGCCCCCCTCGCGGAAAACTTCATCGTTTCCCTCACCATCAGCGACAAGGAACAGGTGGTCACCGAGATGGCGCTCGTGGTCGCCACGGCGGACTTCGCGATCAGCTTTCCCGATGTGAAACTGGTGATGACCCATTTCACCGGCACCCTCGTCCCGGAAGAAAGCGGATCGGTGCTGATTCGCTACACGATCGCCTCCGAGATTCCAGTCCCGGCCGGGCAGAATCAGGTGCAGTACAAAACGACCTCGATGCAGGCCAGCGTGCGCCTCCGTCCCGGCGAGCCGATTCAGATCCTCAAGTCTGACACCCGCTCCTGCCGGCTGAGCGTCGAGCGGCTCGCGGCCCCACCGGCGAAATCGAAGTAACAAGAGCGGCCTCGATCGCCGCTCGGCTAAATCTCAAACGCGAGCGCGTTCGTGTTTTGCGAGAGCCGCATCATATCCTCAATCGTCCGGCCTTCGAGGAGTCGCGTGAAGTCCCCGCGCAGTTCGATCATCATCAAGCGCAACGAACAGGTTCGCGGGTCGGGGCACGTGCAGCGTTCCGTCGGCTGCTCCGCGGCGCATGGCACGAGCGCGACCGGCCCATCGAGGATGCGCACGACTTCCAGCAGCGAAATCTCACCCGGCGCTCGAAGCAGCGTGTAGCCGCCGCCGACCCCGCGCTTGCTCGAGAGCAGTCCTGCATGCCTGAGCGAGAGGAGAATTTGTTCGAGGAACTTGATCGGAATATTCTCCTGCGCACTCAGCGCCTGGATCGCCCACGCGCGCGGTTGCCGGGCCATCGCGACCAGCGCCCGCAGCGCATATTCCGCCTTCTTCGAGATCCGCATACGTCGCCAGCGCTAGTCCTTCGCCAGACCGCCGCCCCCACTCGGCGGCGTGTATAGAATCTTCGGAACGTCGCGTTCGTAGATTTGCCCCACCCGTTGATCGCGCGAAGCGCAACCGCACAGACAGGCCGAGGTGATCGCCAAAACCGCAAGAAGAGGGGAAAATCGCACGAGCGGAATCTACACCCCTGACATGAACTGGCCAGATTTCGCTTTCGCGAGGGTTGCAAACACCCGCGAGTGAGTGCACCGTGCGCCCTCCCAAAAAACGGGGGCGTACTGGTTTCGACTGTTGACTCGAGACACAGGCGGCATGTCGTGGAAGCCTGGTTGGCCACGTAAAATCTCCGGGCAAACCGATAAACGCGAAAGCTAATATCACTGAAGTGGACTTCTCGGGTAATTCCGAGCAGTACGCTCTTGCGGCTTAATTGACCGCAGCGTGGATGCACCAACGCCTGCTAGATGCATCCGCGACGACAGCAGGCTGGCCCGAGAGCGGAGAGACCGCGCTTTAGGGTGAGAAAATTTCGTGGTCACTCGGAGCACAAATGCCCGCCCGTCGGCGTTTGTGCTTCTAAATCAAAGGCGAGGCTAAACATGTAGAAGCTTGTGATGACAGCCATCAGGACAGGGGTTCGACTCCCCTCGCCTCCACCATTTTCACTCTGTAGAAGGCGAAAAACTCACCTGAGAAATTTGTCACAAATTGGCTCTCTGCCCTTCGCAAATTGAGGTTTACTCTGAACGTCTCACGAGAAGATAGGGGATTTGCTGTGCGTAGCTTCGATTGGTTGCCGCTCGCTCGTAAAAGATTGCTTGTTCCGAGTTCGGGCAGTTCGCCGCTGGGGCTGAGCGTCGTGCTACTGACTTTCACCGCGCGCTGCTGATCTTACTCGCCGACGAACAGCGGCCGTAGATGGCGCCGGTAAAGGTTTTCGGTCACGTTCCGCCCGACGATTTCTTCGTTCACCTTGAGCAGATCGAGGTAATACTGGCCCTTCTTCGCCGCGAGCTTGAAGGATACGTGCAGGAGTTGCCGGAAGCTGGGGTTGAAGAGCCGATGCTTTTGGTCGTGGCGCAGCGCGCCGGTGAATTGCTCGCTCATCCAAGCCGCGACTTCCTGCGCCGTCGGCAGCTTGGAGCGGTCGATATCGATGACCGTCGCATAGGGTCCGGTAAGTTCATCGATGTGCTCGATTGCATAGCCATAGATCTCCTTCGCGAGCTTGAGCCCCTCGCCACCCGCTTCGGCCAGCCCGATGAGTTCCTCCAGCCAGGTCGTGCCTGCGGTCTTGATGTGCAGCCCTGCGTTGAACTTCGGCAGCGTGCGGTGGATGATCGGGTAGAGTGAAAACTTATCCGAGCCGGAGTGGACGCTCAGCTTCAGGTTGGCGGGCAGACCGTAGCGTTCGATAGCAAAGGCGATCACCGCGAGGTCGTCGTGAAACTCACGCTCAAACTGCGCAAGGTCGCCTACGTAATCCACGCCCTTGTTAAAGCGGCCCGTGAACTTCGGCGCAATCGTCTGCGCGGGACTGACTTCATCTGCGATGGCGGCGAGGATCACGAGCAGCTCGGGCGGGGTCTGCGGCGTGTCGGTCTCATCCATCGAAACCTCCGCGATGAAGCCGTCCACGCCCTTTTTCTCGGCGACGTGCTGGTAAATCTTCCCCGCGTCCTGCACGGCGAGAAGAAACTTTCCGGCGATGCGCTCGATTTCCGCACGCGTGGTCTGAAAGGGCGCGTCAATTTCGGGAATCGTAATCGTCCCGCTAAGCTCCGGATGTCGATCAACAAAGGCTCTCACGGCTTCCGGCGCCGCCGGTTGTCCGATCGAATCGGCGACATCGAGCGTGAAGAAGTCTGAATGCGGGATGAAGCGATCGACAGTTTCCAGCCGGATGTGATCTGCATCGACGTGCCAGCCTTTTGTCCAGCTGAGCGCCACGACCGCCTCCTGCGCCGCGAAAAGGACTGACGAGGGCTCTGATCCAATGAAACTGTGCTCGCGGTTTGATTTGTTCCAGACCGGCACGACGTCTACGCCATCCTTCGCGATGAGCTGGCAGGCGCGAAGCTGCGCCTTGGCTTGGTGAGCAAAACGATCCCCGACGCCGATGGAATACTTTTCGATCTGTTTGGAGGTTTGCATGGAGAGGGTAGGAGTTGAGCCGAACGAAGTAGCGCAATTTTGGGCACTCGAAAGCGCTGCTTTCTGCATTCGTATGTGAATTCCCGGCATCGGCCCCCGACGCCGCTTATTCAATGTGTATTGCCGAAAGCGGCGTTGTAGCTTGAGGCGAACGTCGGCATGATTGCCACCGATGATTCAAGCCCCCCGACTTATCGCACTCGCTATTTGCCTGACGGCTCTCAGCGCGTTCACGTCGCCAGTTGCGGCAGAGAACGCCGCCAATTCGGAGGCGGCGATTCTGGCGCGGATCAAGGCGCCGCAATTCGCGCAGCGCGATTTTTTGATCGCCGATGTCGGCGCGCTTGCGGAGGCGGATTGCACCGCGGCACTCGGCAAGGCGATTGCGGCCTGTCACGCCGCGGGTGGCGGGCGCGTGGTCGTGCCTGCGGGCGTGTGGCTGACGGGAGCAGTGCATCTGCGGAGCAATGTGAATCTTCACCTCGCCGAGGGCGCGACGCTGCGGTTTAACCCGGAGCCGGCGAAGTATCTGCCCGTGGTGCTCACACGATTCGAGGGGATCGAGTGCATGAACTACTCGCCGCTCATCTACGCCTTCGAGCAGGAGAACGTGGCGATCACGGGCAAGGGGACACTTGACGGGTCGGCGACCTGGGAGACTTGGTGGGCCTGGAACGATAAGTCGAAGGGCGAGCCGCGGAAGCAGGTCGCGGATCGCAAGCAGCTCGATGAGCAAGGCACCGCCGGCGTGCCGGTGGCCGAGCGGATCTACGGCGAGGGACATTTTTTGCGGCCCAATTTCATCCAGCCCTACCGCTGCAAGAATGTGCTCATCGAGGGTGTGACGATCGTCAATTCCCCGATGTGGGTGATTCATCCGGTGCTCTGCACGAACGTCACGGTGCGCGGCGTGACCGTGCGCAGTCTCGGCACGAACAACGATGGCTGCGATCCCGAGAGCTGCCGCGACGTGCTGATCGAGGACTGCCTCTTCGAGACCGGCGACGACTGCATCGCGATCAAGAGCGGGCGCAACAACGACGGGCGGCGCGTCGGGGTGCCTTCGGAAAACATCGTCATCCGCCGCTGCACGATGCGCGATGGCCACGGCGGCGTGACCATGGGTAGCGAGATCTCCGGCAGCGTGCGCAACGTCTTCGTCTCCGACTGCAAGATGGATAGTCCGAACCTCGACCGCGCGATCCGTTTCAAATCGAACGCGGTGCGCGGCGGCGTGATCGAGAACATCCACGTTCGCGACGTGGAAATCGGGCGCGTCGCGCGGGCAGTGCTCTCGGTCGAGTTCGACTACGAGGAAGGCGCGAATGGTCCGCACAAGCCGGTGCTGCGCAATGTGAACATCTCAAACGTGACCAGCGCTTCGAGCGGGAGCGTCGCGACCATCACGGCGTTTCCGGGCGCGGTTATCGAGGGCGTGCGGCTCAAAGACTGTCAGTTCCGTGGGGTCGAAGCCGCGGACCTCCTCAAGCACGCCGGCTCGCTTGCGCTGGAGAACGTCACGATCGAGCCGACGAAAAAGAAGAAATGACCCCGAATCTCCCCGATCCACTCTCGTCCTCCGACGCCGTCAAAGCCGCCTCGAGCTCCGCCCCGCCGGAGGACGATGCGGCGAGCATCACCGGCGAGGTGATTGCCGTGGCCCACTCGCACCCGCCGCGCGGCGTCGGATATTACCGGTGGGTCATCTGCGCGCTGCTGTTCTTCGCCACGACGATCAACTACATCGACCGCCAGGTGTTCGGGATCCTCGCGCCCGAGATGAAGAAGATCTTCGGCTGGAGCGACACGGATTACACCGACATCGTTTTCTGGTTTGAAGTGGCTTACGCCATCGGCCTCCTGACCGTCGGGCGGGCGCTCGACTGGATCGGCACGCGCCTCGGTTTCGCGCTGGCGATGATCTTCTGGAGTGCCGCCTCCATGCTGCATGCAGGGATGGTCACCATCGCGGGATTCTCTTTTGCGCGCTTCCTTCTCGGACTCGGCGAGTCGGGCAATTTTCCCGCGTCGATCAAGACGGTGGCCGAGTGGTTCCCGAAAAAAGAACGCGCGCTCGCGACCGGCATCTTCAATGCGGGCTCGAACGTGGGCGCGATCGTCGCGCCTCTGGCGGTGCCGTGGATTTACCTCACTTGGGGCTGGCAATGGGCTTTTCTCGGCACGGGCGCGATCGGCTTTGTGTGGCTAGTCTTTTGGCTCCGTAGCTTTCGCCCGCCGGAGGAACATCCGCAGTTATCCGCCAGTGAGCTCGCTTACATCCGCAGCGACCCCGGTGAGGCGACGACAGCGACGATCCCTTGGCTGCGCTTGCTGCCGCACCGGCAGACGTGGGCCTTCGTGCTGGCCAAGTTCCTGACCGACTCGATCTGGCGCTGGTATCTCTACCTGCTGCCGCTCTTCTTCAGCTCGCACTTTCACCTCGATATCAAGAGCTTCGGTCCGCCCTTCGTCCTCATCTATTGCCTGGCGGATGTCGGCAGCATCGGCGGTGGATGGATTTCGGGCCGGCTCATCAAGCGCGGCTGGTCGGTCAATGCCGGGCGGAAGACGGCGATGCTCCTTTGCGCGCTGTGCGTGGTGCCGGTGGTACTCGTCACGCAGGTGCAGAACATGTGGGTGGCCATCTGGCTCGTCGGCCTCGCCGCGGCGGCGCACCAGGGTTGGTCGGCGAATCTTTTCACCACCGCCTCCGACATGTTTCCGAAGCGGGCCATCGGCTCCATCGTGGGCCTCGGCGGCATGGCCGGCGCGCTCGGCGCGATGGGGATCTTGAAGCTGACCGGCTACATCCTCTCGCACACCGGTTCCTACACGGTGCTCTTCCTCATCGCCGGGTCGGCCTATCTCGTCGCGCTGGCGATCATGCACACGCTCGTCCCGCGCCTGACTCCCGCGACGCTGGGATGAAGAAGCAGAAGAACGTCCTCGTCGCGCTCGGCTGGTACGATCACCGGCTGCTGCAAGGCATCGCGAGCTACGCCACGCAGCATCGGTGGCATCTCGCGGCGCACAGCATCATTCACGAGAAAGTGATCCCGTGGGGGTGGGAAGGAGACGGCGTGCTCGCGTGGCTCGCCGCCGGCGACGATCTCGCGCATTTCGTCGCGGCGGTGAAAAAGCCGACCGTCGATTTTTCGATGCGCCGGCCGCACCTGCCCTTTGCTCATGTGGTGCAGGATCACGAAAAAACGGGCCACCTCGTCGCCGAGCATTTCCTCGCGCGGGGCCTCCGGCATTTCCGGTTCTACAGCGACTCGGAGAACTGGTCGCAGATCGAGCGCGGCGAAGGCTTTGTGCAGGCGCTCGAGGCCGCCGGGCAGGCGTGCGAATGGCTGCGCTGGCGCGAAGGGCAGGATCACGGCCCGGGACCAAACGCATGGCTGCGGCGTCGGGAATGGCTGCTCGCGCACCTCAAGGCCGCACCAAGGCCGGTCGCGATCTTCGCCGCCAACGGCACGCTGGCCGTCGAGGTGCAGGAGCTCTGCGCGGAGGCAGACATCGCCGTGCCGGCGGAGGTCGCCATCGTCGGCATCGACGACTATCTGCTCTCGGTCGGCGCCGCGAACCGCTCCATCACCGGCGTGGACACCAATCTCGAGGAGCAAGGCTACCAGGGCGCCGCGCTGCTCGACCGGCTGATGAGCGGCGGGAAGGTGCCGAAGCAGCCGGTCCGAATCGCCCCCGCGCAAGTCATCGCCCGCAAGAGCAGCGACATCCTCGCGGTGAACCACCCCGGCGTCGCCCGCGGGTTGCATTTCATCGCCGAGCATTACGCCGACACCCTCAGCGTGGACGATGTCGCGCGCGCGGCCGGCATGTCTCGGCGCGGGCTGCACCAGGCCTTCGGCGAACACGTCGGCTGCACGCCCGGCGACAAGATCCGCAACGTTCGCCTCGGGCTCGCCAAGCGCCTGCTCGCGGACTCCGAGGAGAAGATCGAGTCCATCGCCCACCAGAGCGGCTATCCAAACCTCAACACCTTCTTCATCGCCTTCCGGAAGGCCGAGAAAACGACACCCGCCGAGTTCCGCAAAGTCGCCCGCCGCGGGCGGTGAACTCCTTTCCTCCATGCACGCACCACGATCCTTCATCCACGAAGATTTCCTGCTCAGCACCCGCACCGCGCACCGGCTCTACCACGAGTTTGCCGAGCCCGAGCCGATCTTCGATTACCACTGCCACCTCTCGCCGCGCGACATCGCGGAGAACCGGCAATTCAAAAACCTCTTCGAGATCTGGCTGGAGGGCGACCACTACAAATGGCGCGCGATGCGCACGAACGGCGTGCCGGAGCGCTTCTGCACGGGCGACGCGACCCCGTTGGAGAAGTTCAAAGCGTGGGCCACGACCGTGCCCCGCACGCTGCGCAATCCGCTCTACCACTGGACGCACCTCGAACTCGCGCGCTACTTCGGCATCACGGAACTGCTCGATGAATCCAGCGCGGAGCGGATCTGGGCACAGGCGAACGAGCAACTCGCGACACCGGAATTTTCGGCGCAGGGCATTCTGAAAAAGTTCCGCCTGACCACGCTCTGTACGACGGACGATCCCGCGGACGACCTCGCCCATCACGACGCGATCAACGCCAGCGGACTCAGCACGCGCGTCCTGCCGGCGTTCCGGCCCGATGCCGCGCTGACGGTGAATCGGCCCGAGTTCTTCAGCGCCTGGCTGGGGCGACTCGAAGACGCCAGCGGCACCGCCATCGGTTCGTTCACGGCGCTGCTCGAAGGTTTGCGGCAGCGCTGCGAGTTCTTTCACGCGCGCGGTTGCCGGCTTTCCGATCATGGCTTGGATCGCTGCTACGCCGAGCCCTGCTCGGAGTCTGAGGCCGGCACCATTTTCGACGCGGCCCTCAGCGGCAAGCCGGCGTCGCCGGAGGATCACGAAAAGTATGCGTCGTTTGTGATGCTCTTCCTCGGGCGACTCTACGCGGAGAAGGGTTGGACGATGCAGCTTCACCTCGGCGCGCTGCGCGACAACAACACGCGCCTGCTGCGCCACCTCGGACCGGACACCGGCTTCGATTCCATCGGCGACTTCCCGCAGGCCCGGTCGCTCGGCGCTTTCCTCGATCGCCTCGACACCGAAAACGCGCTGCCGAAAACGATCCTCTACAACCTCAACCCGGCCGACAATTACGCGTTCGCCACGATGGCGGGGAACTTCCAGGACGGCAGCGTTCCCGGCAAAGTGCAGTTCGGCAGCGGCTGGTGGTTCCTCGACCAAAAGGAAGCGATGGAGTGGCAGCTCAATGCGCTCTCCAATCTCGGCCTGCTCTCGCGCTTCGTCGGCATGGTCACCGACTCGCGCTCATTCATGTCGTATCCACGCCATGAGTATTTTCGCCGCGTGCTGTGCAACTTGATCGGCCGCGACATCGAGTCCGGTGAGATCCCGGACAACGACAAGCTGGTCGGCCCGATGATCCGAGGCATCTGCCACGCCAACGCGCAGGCGTATCTGGGACTGTGATGGCACCCCAATTCTAAAGCCCCCGCGAATGAGCCGCCCCATTCTTCGCACCCTGCTATTCATCGCGATGGCGGTTGGCTTTACCGCGCAGCTTTCTGCTCAGATTCCCGCCTTCCCCGGAGCGCAAGGCTTCGGCGCCTATGCCACGGGCGGGCGCGGCGGTGACGTTTATTATGTCACCAATCTGAATGCCAGCGGCGCCGGCTCGCTGCGGAATGGCATTGATAACGCGCCGACCACTGGGCGCACCATCGTCTTTGCGGTCAGCGGCTACATTTCTCTTCCCGGCAGCAATCTCCGGCTGGTGCAGAATAAAATCACCATCGCCGGGCAGACCGCACCCGGTGACGGCATCGGCTTCCGCGACGGCACGGTGCGGATCACCGGTAACAACGCGGTGCTCCGACATCTCCGGATTCGCCACGGGAAATACGGCAGCGGCGGCGATTGCATGAACCTCGATAGCAGCGCCACGAATTCGATCATTGATCACGTGACGATGATGTTCAGCACGGACGAAAACATCTCCTTCTTCAGCAGCTCGCTGGACAACTTCACCATGCAATACTCGGTGACGACGTGGGGCATGGAGCGGCACAACGCCGGCGGACTGTGGGACCTGAATCGTGGCACCTCGCACCATTCGCTCTGGGCGCATCATCGCACGCGCAACCCCAAGTCCCGTCCCACCGGACTGCTGGAGTGGGTTAATAATGTGACGTTCGACTGGCGCTCGGAGGGCTTCATCATGGGCGACACCCAGACGCCGGGGAACTACTACGTCAACGCCCGCGGCTGTTACTTCCTTTCCATTCCTGACCCTGATCCGAACTACGGCTTGAAGAACACCGCGTTCGGCAAAGCGCGGATCGCCACCAATGGGCTGCCCAACTACCACCTTCATCTGGATGACTGTCTTTTCGATAACGACGGAAACGGCGTGCTCAATGGCCTCGACAAGGACTATCTGATCGTCGAGGGCCTCGAATTCAATCCGGCGGAAGGCGCCGCCCCGGGCGCGAACCGCTACTACAAGTCGGCGACGCCCTTTGCCGGCGC
>JANOAZ010000193.1:0-3746 GCA_031411395.1 Chthoniobacteraceae bacterium | reverse complement strand
AACAGCGCCGCGCTCACGCCCGCGCAAGTCCGCGACATCGAGCGGCTGGTGAACGAGCGCATCGTCGAAAACGCCGCCGTCTCGTGGATCGAAGTGCCTTATGCCGACGTGCGCGGGCGCGCCGACATCATGCAGTTCTTCGGCGATAAATACGGCGAGACCGTGCGCGTCGTGCAGATCGGCGGCGCCCCGCGCGCGATCGACGGCTACAGCATGGAACTCTGCGCCGGCACCCACACCCGCGCAACGGGCGAGATCGGCCTCTTCCGCATCGCCAGCGAAGCCGCCATCGCCGCCGGCGTCCGCCGCATCGAAGCGCAGGCCGGCCTCAATGCCTACGACCTCGCTACCGCCGACACCGCGCGCCTGCACGCCATCGCCGCGCAGCTCGGTTCGCCGCTCGCCGATTTGGAAAAGCGAATCGAGAGCACGCTCGCGCAGCAGAAGGAACTCGAGCGCGCGCTCAAAGCCGGCAACCAACGCGAAGCCGCCGGTCGCGCGAAGGACCTCCTCGCTACCGCCGAAGCGATCGGAGCCGGCAACGCCGGCGGCATCCCCGCGATCATCGCCAATCTCGGCGCCGCCGACGGCGACACGCTGCAAACCGTGACGGACGCGCTGAAATCTCACGGCTTCAAAGGCGTCACCGTCCTCGGCGGCAGCGCCAATGGCGCCGTCTCGCTGGTGGCTTCGGTTTCGCCTGACTTCACCGCGACGGTGCAGGCCGGGAAAATCATCAGCGCCATCGCCCCCATCGTCGGCGGCAAAGGCGGCGGCAAACCCGACAACGCCCGCGGCGGCGGCAAAGACCCGTCCCAGCTCGACGCCGCGCTGGCGTACGCAAAGACGCTGCTGAGCTGAGATTTTTTCACGCAAAGGCGCAAAGGTGCGGAACTCTTCTTTGCGCCTCTGCGTCTTTGCGTGAGATCCAAACCAAGCTCATGAGCGACACGCCTGCTCCCGCGCTGAAGGAAATGTTCAACGAGGCGCGCTATCGCAAGATGGCGCGCGACGTGGCCGCGGTGTTTCCGAAGTTCGATCAGCGGCGCTTTCTCAAGCTCACCCTGCCAGACCTCGAACCGCTCGCGCTGCTCCAGCGCCTGCGCCGCGCGACGGAGGCGCTGCGAGCGACGCTGCCGGAGAAGTATCCCGCCGCGCTCGCGGTGCTGCGCGATGTGGCACCGAGCTACGGCGAGGGTTTCACAGCATTGGTGTTGCCGGATTTCGTCGGACTTTACGGGCGCGAGGATTTCGCGCGCTCGCTCGATGCGTTGAAGTTCTTCACCCGGTTCGGCTCCTCGGAGTTTGCGATCCGCGAATTTCTCCGCCTCGATCTGACCCGCACGCTGCAGGTGATGACGAAGTGGTCGCGCGACGACAACGAACATGTCCGGCGTCTGGCGAGTGAAGGCTGCCGGCCGCGGCTCCCCTGGTCCTTCACCCTCCGCGCACTGATCGCCGATCCGTCACCCGTCGCGCCGATCCTGGAAAACCTCCGCGCCGACCCGAGCCTTTACGTCCGCAAGTCGGTCGCGAATCATCTCAACGACATCACCAAGGATCATCCCGGGTGGGTCCTGGAACGGCTCGGCGCCTGGGATCTCGCGAACCCGCACATCGCGTGGATCGCGAAGCGCGCGCTGCGCACGATGATCAAGAAAGGTGATCGCCGCGCATTGACTTTCATCGGGGCGGGCGAGCGCGCGCAGATCGGGATCGAAGCCTTTACGGTCGCACCGCGCCGCATCCGGCTCGGCGAGGAACTCGCGCTGGCGTGCCGCCTCACTTCCACCGCGCGCAAGCCGCAGAGACTCGTGATCGATTACGCGATTTACTACGTGAAGCAGGCCGGCGGCGCATCGGCGAAGGTCTTCAAATGGAAGGAAGTGACGCTCGCGCCGAGTGCGGTGCTCGAGCTGGCGAAGCGACAACGCATCCGCGATTTCACCACGCGCAAACATCACGCGGGCGAGCATCGCGTGGCGTTGCTGGTGAACGGTGAGCGCGTGGCCGATGGCGGCTTTTTGCTCGCCCTCTAACGTGCGCCCGCCGCGTCCGCTTGCGATCTGGCCCAGTATCGGGAGAGGAGGACGAGGAAGATCGGATCGCTGTCCAGGGCCCGCGGCGCCACCTTGAAAGCCCGGGGGGCTTTGGCGAGCAGCGCCTCCGCCTCGGCGGGGTCCACGCCCTGCCGCAGGATTCGCTCCGGGGCGAGCGCATAGGTCAGCCGCCGCGCGCTCTGCCGATAGCCTGCGTACTCGCCCTGCCGCAGGATGAAGCGATGCTCCAGGAGCGCGAAGACATTCCCGACCACGAGCACCGCGATGGCGAACGTGAGCCAGTCTCGGCGGTGAGGCCAGCGCTCCTGGCAAAGGGCGGCGAGCACGGCGAGCCCGACGAGCCAGACCGCGGAGAGCGGAGCGCCGTAGAAAAAGCGGCGGTGTTCGTTGGTGAACATGTGCGGGCTGCGGATCAGGAGCATGGCAAACAAGGCGACGACGAGGAACAGCATCGCGAGGTAAAGGTGCGCCGGACGAAACAGGGTCCGCCACGGTGCGGCGCCCGCGGGCTTCACCTGCAAAAGCAGCCAGAACACGCCCCCGAGCGCGGCGAGGAACACGCCCATCGAAACGTTGCCGGCGACGAATTGAAGGGAATTCACCGCCATAAGCGGCGCGCCAAAAAGCACGACCGCGATGTGCCGCGGATTGCTCAGGAAGTCGAAGATCGGCAGGGATTGGTAGATCAGGTTCGGCTCGGCATGTCCGACTTTTTGGGTGAGCTGCGGGCCGATGAACCGACCGTAGATCAACGCCACGAGCAGGGCGCCGCCGATCGTGACGAGTGCGGCGCGATCCTTCGGGCCCTCGGTGACGAGGGCGCGCTGGGCGCAAAATGCGGCCGCGCCGATGAGGAAGACGAGACCTTGCTTGTCGAACATCGGGAGGAGCAGCGCGGCGATGCCGAGCCAGGCGAGGAGCTGCCGCTCCCGTCGCTTCGCCACCTCGGGCGTGTGCTGGTAGCTCAACCACACCGCGGCAAGGAGGAGGGTGCCGCAGCAGAGGCCGATCTTTCCCCCGCGATAGTAGGAGGAGAAAAGGAACGCGGTCGGCGACGTCCAGAGCAGCAGGATGAGACCGGCGGTGACTGGCGCGGGCAGCTTCAGCGACCGCGAGCCGATCTGCCAGAGGAGGTAGCCGCACGCGAGGAGGAGCAGGTAATGGCTGACGGAAAAAAAATGCGGATGCCCCGCAAGGACCGACCAGAGAATGAAGTGGCTGTCGAGGAACGTGAGCGCATGGCCCAGTTCGCGCGCCTGGTAGGTGGCCATGTCCGTCCCCCCGGTATCGTAGATGATCTCATACCACGGCCGATCCTGAAGATAGTGCGGGAGAAAGGTGAACGCCTCCGGGCGCAGGAAGCCCGCGCCGCACGCGGTGATCGATGCCACCACGAAGCCCGCCCACAGGATCAAGATCCAAAGAGTCCACGGCCAACCGTCCCTTCCTCGCTCGATTCTCGGTTCCACCAGCATGGAGGAATTCAATGTCATGAATCGGCGGCCGTGTCGAAGGTAATGCTGGAGATGCCGGAGGCGGAGGCGCGAGGCGAGAGACGCTTCGGAAAAGCCTGTCATTGCAACCGGAGCGGAGCGAAGTGGAGCAATCTCCCGCATCCGCGGGCCTCCCGGGAGCGCCCGTCCCGCCCGCCAGCATTGCCGCCACCAGAACTCCGTTTTATGAAAG
>JANOAZ010000192.1:0-36211 GCA_031411395.1 Chthoniobacteraceae bacterium | reverse complement strand
CCTTTGGCTGGGCTGCCCGCTTCCGCCGTCTCGCCCGTGACTACGAACGGCTGCCAACTTCCCTGGCCGGTCTCCATTGGCTCGCATTCGCTGGTCTCATGCTAAGTTCACTCCTCAACCAAAGTGCATGACAGGCTCTAGATGAGGAAGCTGAAAAGGAGAAGACCAAAGGTATTGAGCGAATTGCAGAACACGTCGCTAAGATCAAACGGAAGAAAGACGTCAATGAAGGGGACAAGGTCGCGGCTTTCAACAAAGCCGTCCAGAACATGGTGGACTTCCTCGAGAAGGGCGGCGAGGTCGACTGTGTAGTTCCTGACGAAGAAGACGAAGGCCAAGAAGGCGAGCCAAAGCCAGATCATCGGGAGCTCCGAGAGCTAAGAGCGACTTTCAAAGAAATTCGGCATTTAGAAATCCAACTGAAGCAACTTGAGGACGGGCGTGTCTTGGCGGGCGGTGCCAAGTAGGCTCGTCGCACCCAAGCGGATCGCACAATTGCTTGACGCTCACCGCCGGCTTCCCGGAGACAACGATTTTCTCGGTCGCCGCGAACCCTAAACGGTCACGCCAACCAATCCTCCACTGGCAAACCTCTAATCCGCGAAAACTCCGCCACATTGTTTGTGGCCACTGACAATCCGACGCTCAGCGCATGTCCGGCAATCAATAGGTCGTAGGGACCGCAGACTTGCCCGGCGGCTTCCAACGCGGCTCGCACTTCCGCCGCGCGTTTCGCAGCAGGTTCATCAAACGACAGCACGTTCATCGCAGCCAGCAAGCGCACTACCTTCGTTCGCTCGCGCTCAGGTTCGCGGCATTTGGCGACACCGGTGAAGAGTTCGTAAACCGTCACCATCGACACCGCACAATCCGCTGGAGCGAGCGCGGCCAACCGCGCGACAGCGCGCTCATGTCCGCGCATCACCGCGATGCAGATGTTCGTGTCGAGCAATACCCTCATGCGTCCAGCGCCGGCACCGGCGGCAACCCTCCCTGCGTTGGGCGCGCGAACGCGGGGTCCGCGACCCGAATCTCGTCGAAGAATCGCGCCGGCCAGCTTTCGCCATTCTGCCTCTCCGGCGTCTCCACGAGCACAATGACGCGGCACTCTTGTGCGACCGGAAATGGAACCGGGCTGCGCAGCGTGAGATGTGAGGCGTCCTCGACGATCGCCGTAGTTTCAAAAGCGTTCATGCGTGAATGCTAGGCGTCCGACCTGCATCGCGCAACGTTGCTCGACGAGCTGACACTCCGGCCGACAAACACGGCTTTGTCATGGAGCTGATGGAGAAGTTCGAGGTGGCCTTTGCGCTGGAGCAGCCCGAGGCGGCGGCGGGCCAGCCGAAGGAACCGCAGCGCTGGCTGATCCCGGAACTGCTGCCGGAGGCGCAGCCGGCTGCGTTTGCGGAGTTCCGCCAGCCGGGGGTGAAGCGACTGCGCTTCAGCTATCCCGAGGCGCTGCCGCCGGGGCTGCTGCCGCGGCTGATCGTGCGCACGCACGAGCTGAGCGAGGCCCACGCGGAGTGGCGCTGGCGTTCGGGCGTGGTGCTCGAGTGGGTCGGCGCGCGGGCGCTGGTGCGGCTGGATCGCAACGAGCGGCGCACCGAGGTGGCGGTGTTGGGCGAGGTGGCGGAGGATTGCCAGAGCCTCTTCGACATCATCCGCGCGCATCTCACCGTCCTGCACGGCAAGGTGCCGGTGATCGAGGATGTGCAGACGCACGACGATCCGGAGAAGTGGGTGCCGATGACCGACCTGCGCGTGGCCGAACGCGGGGTAGCGCATGCGCCTCGCATGCTGGTTTCGGCGCCGCCGCCGAAACGAACTTCCCGGCGGGGCGGCTCCACGCGGACAACTCCAGCCGCTTTGAAGGCATCAGGAAGTCCGCGGAGGCGGGGCGCCTCCGCCAACACGCGAGGCGCGTGCGCTACCCATGCGCACCTGAACGAGAAAGAGCTGAACCCCTTCCGCCCGCAACTCACGCACTTGAGCCAGCAGGGTTACATCCAGGTGTGGAACGACCGCGACCTGGTGCCGGGCGAGCAGTGGGAGGCCGGCATAACCGACGCGCTCCAGCGCGCGGACATCGTGCTGCTTTTCTACACCACCGCCGCGCGGGTCTCCGACTTCATCCAGCAGACGGAACTGCCCACCGCGCTCGCTCGCTCCGACGCGAAGCAATGCACGATGCTCTGGGTGCCGCTGGAGCGGAACGACCTGGAAGCGAAGCACCCGCTGGAGCAGCGCCTAAAAAAGCTGTAATGCGCGATACGCGACGCGAGGCCGGTCTATGACTTCGAGATCGTGCAGAAAGGCTGGATGGAGGTGGAGCAGGCGATCCGCCGCGCCGTCGAAGCGCGGCGGAAGCTCGTGCGTTGAACGGAGAGACGCCTCCCGCGCGCGCTCCGCGTCGATCCGCGCGCAACCCGGCCCGCAGACACCCCCGCCCTGCGAAGCGACACTTCGCTCCGCAAGGGCGTTTCCAAGCGAAGTTTGGGAACGGGCGCGCACTCGCCAATCCGCGTAATCCGCGTAATTCACGGTCAATGTCGATCTCTGCCCGAATCGTGAGCACTAAGATTCCGGCAGCGTTACGGTCGCGTTTGGGGTAGCATTCCACCGCATGTCGCATCACGCATCTCGTCTCGAAGATTCATTTTTCACCCGCCGCGATTTCCTGAACCGCTGTGGGATGGGGCTCGGCGCCATCGCCCTCGGCAGCATCATCAATGAAGCGCTCGGGATCGAGCCGGGCAGCGCCGCAAGCCTGAATCCGCTCACGCCGAAAGCGCCACATTTTCCGGCGAAGGCGAAGCGCGTCATTCATCTCTTCATGAATGGCGGGCCGTCGCATGTGGACACCTTCGATCCGAAGCCCGAGCTGACGAAATATCACGGCAAGGAATTGCCGATGCACCTCAACACGGAGCGCAAGACGGGCGCGGCGTTCGGGTCGCCATTCACATTCAAGAAGTACGGGAAGTCGGGCATTGAGGTCAGCGAGCTTTTCGCCAAAACCGCGGAGTCGATCGACGACATCTGCGTGATTCGCTCGATGCACGCCGACGTGCCAAATCATGAGCCGTCGCTCCTGCTTATGAATTGCGGCGAGGCGCGGCAGGTGCGGCCCAGCATGGGCTCGTGGCTCACCTACGGACTCGGGAGCGAGAGTCAGAACATGCCCGGCTTCATCACGATGTGCCCGGGCGGCTACCCGATCCAGGAATCGCAGAACTGGCAGAGCGGGTTTCTGCCCGGCGTGTATCAGGGGACTTACATAAACACGAAGCACACGGAGCTGGACAAGCTGATCGAGAACATCCGCAACGACTCGGTGACGACGAGGGAGCAGCGCGCGCAGCTCGATCTGCTCCGCCAGCTCAACGCGGATCACCAGAAGCGCCGGCAAAACGATGCGCAACTCGAATCGCGAGTGCAGTCCTTCGAGCTCGCCTTCCGCATGCAGATGGATGCGGCCGATGCGTTCGATATTTCGCGCGAGCCGCAGCACATCCGGGATCTCTACGGAGACACCCTGCAGGGGCGGCAGATGCTCATCACGCGGCGACTCGTCGAGCGCGGCGTGCGCATGGTACAGGTCTGGCATGGCGAAGGTCAGCCGTGGGACAGCCACGATGACATTGAAAAAAATCACAAGCGGCTCGCCCTGGAGTGCGACCAGGCGATCGGCGCCCTGCTCAAGGATCTCAAACAGCGCGGCATGCTCGACGAAACGCTCGTGCTCTGGGGCGGCGAATTCGGGCGCACTCCGACGGTCGAATTGCCCACGCCGGGCTCGAACCAGGGAAAGATCAATGGACGCGATCACAATCACCACGGCTTCACGACGTGGATGGCGGGCGGCGGCGTGAAGGGCGGGACGGTGTATGGTTCGACCGATGAATTTGGCTTCAAGGCCGCGGGCAATCCCGTGCATGTGCATGACCTCCACGCAACGATCCTGCGCCTGCTCGGCTTCGATCACGAAAAGCTGACCTACCGATACGCCGGGCGCGACTTCCGCCTCACCGATGTGCATGGCGAAGTGGTGAAGGGCATTATCGCGTAGCCGGTGCGTTTTCGCGGGAAGTGCGGCACCGGGCGTTGACATCGCGGCGCAATCGCGTCGTGATAGTCGTCATTTATCCCTCCAAACTATGAGCCTTTTCAGCGACCTCGCGCGGACTGCCATCGGTGCTCTCGCCGGCGGCAACAAGACCGGCAATCAAAACGCCCTCACGAACATCGTCACGGATCTGATCACCAACCACGGCTCCGGCAATGGGCTGGCAGGCCTGGTGCAGCAGTTCGCCGGCGCCGGACTCGGCGCGCAGGCGAGTTCGTGGGTGAGCACGGGCGAGAATCAGCGGGTGACCGGCGATCAGGTCCATCAGGCGCTCGGCGCGGAAAAAATCGCAGCGCTCGCCCAGCGCGCCGGTCTTCCTCCCGGACAGATTTCCGAAGCGCTCGCGCACCTGCTTCCCCAAGTAGTTGATCGCCTCACCCCGCAGGGCAATATCCCGCAATCAGGCGGCCTGCAAGCCGCCCTCGGCGGCCTCATGCAGAGCGACTGGTTTCGCGGCCTGACTGGCCCGCGCTGAAGTCCGCCACGAGCCGCGGAAAATCCGCTTGCCTTCGCTCTGTGCTCGGGCAAAGTGCGCTCCCTTCTCAAACGGCTGGATAGCTCAGTTGGTAGAGCAGAGGACTGAAAATCCTCGTGTCGCCGGTTCGATTCCGGCTCCAGCCACTTCCTCGCTTCATGAGAGTTCCCGGGTCGAGCGGCGCTCCAAATGATGGAAGGGCTCCGGGTGAATTTCCACGCGCGGTGCGCAAGTTTGCCGCTGCAAAATTTCTGCGTCCGCCTATTTTTGCCGCCCGATGAATTCCCCGACCGCGACCCGCGAACTTTACGACCGCTACGTCATCCCCACGTACGGCCGCTTCGACCTGAAGCTCGCACGCGGGCGCGGCAGCGAAGTGTGGGACGAGGATGGCAAACGCTACCTCGACTTCGGCGCCGGCATCGCAGTCACCTCCATCGGGCACTGCCATCCCCGCGTGACCCGCGTCATGCAGGAGCAACTCGCCACGATCGTTCATACGTCGAATCTCTATTTTTCACGCCCGCAGGCCTTGCTCGCCGAGCGGCTCGTCCGGCTCACGTGCATGCCCGAGGCGCCGCGCGGAAAGGTCTTTTTCTGCAACAGCGGCGCCGAGGCAAACGAAGCGCTCTACAAACTTGCGCGGAAATTTGGCAACGAAGGTTTGCCACCGGCCCCGAAGCATTCCGTCGGCGAACTCATCGCCGCCGAGCAGAACCGGCACACCGTAATCACGATGCACGGCTCCTTCCACGGCCGCACGCTCGCGGGCATCGCGGCCACCGGGCAGGAGAAGGTGAAGAAGGGATTCGAGCCGCTGGTGCAGGGATTCGTGCAGGTGGAATTCAACAACGGCCCCGCGCTGCTCGCCGCTGTGCAGGATCCTGGCACCGTCGCCGTGCTCCTGGAGCCTGTGCAGGGCGAACGCGGCATCCACCCCGCGAGCGCTGAGTTTCTGCGGCTCGCGCGGGAGTTGTGCGATCGCCACGGCATGCTGCTTTTGTTCGATGAAGTGCAATGCGGCCTCGGCCGGACGGGCGATTGGTGCGGCTGGAAGACACTTGTCGATGATGTCATGCCCGACGCCGTGAGTTGGGCAAAAGGGATCGCCGGCGGTTTCCCGCTCGGCGCCATCTGGGTCAGTGACCGGACCGTGACGTTGAAGAGCGGCGCGACGATTCCGCTCTGCGATTTGCTCGGCCCCGGCTCGCACGGCACCACTTTCGGCGGAACGCCGCTGGTGAGCATCGGCGCGAATGAAGTTCTCTCCGTGATCGAAGAGGAGGGCATGCTGGAAAATGCCCGCGTGCTCGGCCCGCATGCGAAGGCCGCAATTGAAGCGATCGCTTCGCCGTTGATCCGCGAGGTGCGCGGAGTAGGGCTGATGCTCGCCTTCGAGTTGGTGCCGGATTTTGGCACGCGCGTGCCGGCGGCGAAGGATCGCAGCCCAAGCCTCTACGTCGTGGATCGCCTGCACGAAGCCGGCCTGCTCACAGTTCCGAGCGGCACCCACGCCATACGCTGGTTGCCCCCGCTCAACGTGGGACGCGGCGAAATCGACGAGGCGGCGGGGATGCTTCGCACCGTCCTCGATCGGCTCGCCCTCTAGCGTTTTTCAAAGCGGGCGCATGGGTCGCACTCATCCGGTTCCGCAAACAAATCGCCGAGCCTTTGCTTGTCCTCCGCGGCCTGGCAAGCTGACCTACTGCACATCATGTCCAGTCACCCAGAATCCTCCACCCGCCTCGCGCACAGCGAACTCCTGCAACTGAAGCGCTGGAACACCCCCACCATTTACAATGGCTGGGAACAAATCACGGCCCACAACCCCGCCCGCGACGCATTCAACCTCGAAGAAACGCGCGACTTCATGCCTCAGATGGGGCCGATGGTGGGCTACGCGGTCACAGTAGTCATTGAGCCGAGCGACCCATCCCACCGCATCGCGAAGCCGGACGCCGGAGTCCACTACCGCCGCTACGTCGCGAGCATTCCCGGTCCGAAGATTGTCATCGTCCAGGACTTGGATAAGCCGCGGGTGATTGGGTCATTTTGGGGTGAGGTGAATAGCAACGTCCACCGCGCGCTCGGCTGCGTGGGCACCATCACCGACGGTGCCATCCGCGATATGGATGAGATGACCAACGCGGGATTCAAGGCGCTCGCTCGACGCCTTTGCGTCGGCCACGCACACGTCCATCCCGTGCGATGGAACTGCGAAGTGGAAATCTTCGGTCGCATCGTCCGGCCCGGCGATCTGATTCATGCGGACAAGCACGGCTTCATCGTGATTCCACCGGAAGATCAACCTCGCTTGCTGGAAGCCGCGCGTTTCATGGACTCAAATGAGTGCAACACGGTCATCCCCGCGGCGCGTGCCTCCGCTGGACTGCGTGGCGAAGAGTTGCTCACGAACCTCGAAGACTCCATTACCGAATTCAGCGCCAACGTGAAGGCGAAGTTCAAGCGCGATGGCGAGTGGTGATTCCCGCCCGGGTTTCATCCTCGTCTTGTCGTAGCTCCCGTACCCATACCGAGCCCACCCTCAACGCGACCTATACAACGGCGGCCAGCACTCCCCCTTCCTGACTCCATGAACACCAAGATCTGCATCCTCCTCATTATATTGTTCACCGCTTGGGAATTTCCCGCGCCTGCTTCCGAAGCAGGCGTGCTAGTCGGAACGCCGCCGCCGCCGGTGCTTCAAGCGACTCTCTTTGCTTTCGACGACCACAGCATTCCGTGGCAGCACAACTTGAAGGTCACACTCGTTCCCGCGACCAAGCATCCTGAGAATCCCGTGCTGCGCCGTGGGCCAGCGGGATCACCGGATCATGGTCATGCGGTGCTCTACGGCACGGTGATCAAAGACGCGGGTAAGTTCCGCATGTGGTATCTCGGAATGCACGAGACGGAAATCAAGAGCGGCCAGGCACCGGGCTGGTGGCGTCCCATATGTTATGCGGAAAGCACGGACGGCGTGCATTGGACCAAGCCGGAGTTGGGCTTGGTGGAATTCAACGGCAACACAAAAAACAACATCTGCTTGATCGAGGGCGAACCCTTCTCGCTCACGCGGGTAAATGATTTCCTCTCCGTGCTCCATGAGCCGAACGAACCCGATCCCGAGAAACGCTACAAGGCGGCTTACATCGCCCACGTGCCGTATGACGACATCAAGGGTGGCATGAGCCAGGTCGGGACGAAGGAACGCCGGGTAGGTGCCACGATCTGCGCGACGAGCGCGGATGGCCTGCGGTGGAAGGTGGTGGGAGACCGGCCCGCAAACGCCTGTGGTGAACGCTTCGAGGTGAGCAGCTTGTATCGGTTTGGCGACTTCTACTATTCGACTGGGCAACTCATCGCACCATGGTCGTGGCGGCCGGATGGCAGCGATGCAGGCCGGGTCATGCTTGCCTACCGTTCATCGGATTTCCAAACATGGTCGCAAGCGAAGGCCTTGTCGTTTGCACGTCCTGGCCAGCTCGCGAATCCCGCGATCAAAGGCCAGCAGACCCACATGGGCGCGGGGTTGTGGAATCGCGGCAACATGCTGCTGGGCCTTTACGGCATGTGGCAGGACGCCGAAACCCCGCCTGCCAAAGGCGAGTCGTTCAACAAAGGCGTGCATGTGGACCTCGGGCTCGTGGTCAGCAACGACGGCATTCATTTCCGGGAGCCCGTGCCTGGATTCAAAGTAATCGAACGCGGCCCGGAAGGCGCCTGGGATGACACGGCGTTGCTGCAAGGCCACGCCTTTGTCAATGAAGGCGAGCACACGATGATTTGGTACTCGCATTGGGATACGAGCAGCAAAATGAAGACGATGGAGATTGGACTCGCCACGCTGCGCCGCGATGGCTTCGGCTATCTTTCCCGGAAGGAAGATGACAATGACGCGCAACTGGTCACGGCCCCGATCACGACAAACCGAGTATCAACGCTTTCCCTCAACGTGGATGGAATCACGGCCGACGCCCCGCTCGCCGTCGAATTGCTCGACTCTCAAGATCGTCCGATCGCGGACTACACCGCTTCTGTCTCCACGAATGGCACCCATCAACTCATAAGCTGGCAGAAGCTCGGCAGCACGGCACTCCCCCAAAAGGTCCCATTCGCAGTGAGAATTTCATTCCCGCTGAAGAGCGGTGCGCGGGTCTATGCGCTCTACATTGGTGAATAGTAGGTCTGGGACAAGTTAACCGCCGCCATGATCCAGCTCGTCACGGAACTAACCCAATCCGACCTCGCGCTGGTTGCCTCCCTCGATGACTTCGTCCCCGCGCAAGTCTTCGATGCACACGCGCATTTGTTTCACACCCGGCACTTTGCGGACGGAACCCGCCCCCCCTTCCTCCCCCCCGATACTGCCTTCGGTCTGAGCACCTGGCGAGACGCCGCCAATCGGTGGCTCCCCGGACGGGAGACCGAGGGCCTGTTCTTCGGTTATCCCCGCGCAGGGAACGATCGGCGTGGGGAAAACGCATTTCTCTCCAACGAGCTGGCAAGGCTCCCGGCGAACTCGCCATCGCGAGGGTTGGTGCTGGCTGCGCCGAAGGATGACGAGGGTTACGTGCGCGAGTTGCTGTCGTCCAAGGTTTTCGTCGGCATCAAACCCTACCGTCTCTACGCTGCGGGCGATGACACCACGCAGGTCTGCGTCGAGGAATTTGCACCCGAGTGGATGTGGCGGCTCTGCGATCAGACCGACGGGATCCTGATGCTGCACATCATGCGCACCCAGGGCATCGCCGATGAGCGAAACCTCGCGGACCTCGAGCGCCTCTGCCGCCGTTTTCCACGCTGCCGGCTCGTGCTCGCCCACGTCGCGCGTTCCTTCAACTACCGCACCGCCCTGAAAGGACTGAGACGGCTCGTGCGTCTCGACAACGTGGTGCTCGACAACTCCGCGATCACCGAACCCGAAGGAATGCGAGCCGCGCTCGACATCCTGGGTCCGCGACGCGTCCTGTGGGGATCGGATTTCATGGTCAGTGAGCTTCGTGGCAAGGCATTCACCATGGGCGATGGTTTCTGCTGGATCTACGCCGACGAGTTGCCGGCAGCGGCCGTTACTCAATTCGAGCAATTCACGCTCGTCGGCATCGAGGGTTTGCTTTCCTTGCGCGAAGCGTTTGTCGCTTGCGGTCTGAATGAGGAGGACAAGCGCGATCTCTTCCGAAACAATGCGCTGCGCCTGCTGGCACCCCATCTGTCTGCCGAGACAGTGATTCGCGAGACACCCGGCCCGGAACTTTGGTCGCAAGCGAAAGAACAGATCTCCTGCGGGACCGGCCTGCTCTCGAAACGCGCTCACCTCTTCGATCCTGTCACCTGGCCCTCCTACTTTTCGCGGTGCAGTGGCGCGGATATCTGGGACATGGCGGGCCGCCGCTACACCGATTTCACGGGTAGCGTGGGCGCCATCCTCCTCGGGCACAGCGACCCGGACGTCAATGCCGCCGTGCATCGCCGGGTATCCTTGGGCAGCTATTGCACGCTCGTTTCGCCGGACGAACCTGCGCTTGCCGAGTTGCTCCTCGCACTGCACCCGTGGGCCGGGCGAGTCCGCTACGCCCGCGGCGGAGGCGAGGCACTGACACTCGCCGTGCGCATCGCACGCGCCGCCAGCGGCCGGAGCGGCATTGCCTTCTGCGGTTATCACGGCTGGGGCGATTGGTATCTTGCCGCAAATCTCGCCGATGATCGCTCGCTCGATGGTCACCTCCTTCCGGGGCTCACGCCGCTCGGGGTTCCGCGGGAACTCACAGGCACTGCCGTGCCCTTTCGTTACAATGATCTCGAGTCGTTTCGCGACGCGCTCAGCAAGCTGGGCGATAACTTCGCCGCTGTCGTCATGGAGCCGATGCGCTCCGAGTTGCCACGCGATGGCTTTTTGCAAAGCGTCGTTACGGAGTGCCGGAGGAGGGGCGCGGTCTTTGTCATGGACGAAGTAACGAGCGGCTGGCGTTACGGATTTCCCGGGGCGGCGCCGAGCCTCGGTGTCGAACCCGACATCGCCGTCTATGCAAAGGCGATGAGCAATGGCATTCCTGCCGCCGCGGTGATAGGACGCGCAGACGTCATGGACGCTGCGAATGAAAGTTTCATCTCGAGCAGCTATTGGACGGACGGCCTCGGCCCCGCGGCCGCCCTTGCCTGCATCCAGAAGATGCAGCGCTGCGGCGTGCATTCCCGGGTGGGGCACCTCGGTGCGATACTTCAGGATAACTTGCGCGCACTCAAGGAGCGACACCCCGCGCTATGCATCCAGATTGCCGGCCAACCGTGCGCTCCTTCGCTCGCATTTCTCCTTGGTGATGAAAGCGCAGCAGCGAAGGCACTCTGCATCCGCGGCATGTTGCACAAGGGATTCCTCTTCAGCAGTCAGCTTTATGTCCAATGGTGCCACGACGAGCAGATGATCTCGGATCTGCTTTCCGCTCTGGACGACACCCTGGGAAGCCTGGATGAAGTTCATGATCGTGGCGGTTTGCGCGAAGCAGCCGGCCCAAAGGTGGTGTCGAGCGGCTTCGCTCGGCTTGCGTGAACAGAGCCTTACACCGAATCGCGAGATAGCTGCTTTACCCCACCACCGGAGGTGATCACTCCCACCAGCGTTGTGACCACGCAACCTATCATCGTCAGCCAGAGGAACGAGACAATCGGTGTCGGCACCATCCCCGGAGCGGCAGGCGTCTTATAGAAGAAAAAGAATAGCAAAACGGCAAAACCTGAGAGGCACCCAATCAGCGCCCCACGAGTATCCGTTCGCTTCGTAAATATTCCCAGGAGGAACAGACCAAGCAATGGACCGCCGACGAGACCTATGATGGCATTCACCGATTCGACGAGGTTCGTCTTCATCCCCGCAATCGCGAAGGCGAGAACCGTGACCATGACGCCGTAGAAAAGCGTGTACCAGCGTGCGCGCGCCAGAAGCGCGTGTTCGCTCAACGGCGCTTTCCGCGAAAGGGTTTGGTAAAAATCGCAGAGCGTCGCGGAGGTCAGCGAATTCACCCCGGCGGAGACGGTGGACATGCTGGCGGCAAAGATCGCGGCGATGAGGAGACCCGGCAAGCCGACGGGCAATTGAGTAACTACGAAATAGGGAAGGATTTGATCCGCCCGCGCAATCTGTCCAAGTGCGAGCGGATCACCATGAACCTTGTAAAACGCGTAAAGCACCAATCCGGAGCCGTAAAAGACCACGAGCACCGGCAGGACCAGCCAGAGTTTGATCCAAAGCGAGCGCTGCGCATCCCGGAGACTTCCGGCGGTGAGATAACGCTGCACGGAAACCTGATCGGTCGCCATTTGCACAAGGCTCAGAAAGGCACCGCCGATGATCGCGGCCCAGAAGGTCACACGCTCTCGTGGATCAAACGAAAAGTTCAGGTCAAATCGGTGATCAACGAGATTTGTCTCGAATACGATGCCGAGGCCACCGGGAATCTTTGATAGTGCCACGCCCATGATGATCACCTGGCCGCCGAAAAGTACGACGAGTTGCATCACATCGGTCCAGATCACCGCCTTCATCCCGCCGAGCACGGTATAGATCGTCGTCACCATGCCCGTGCATACGATGGTGAACCACAGCGGCAGGCCCGTGACCTCCTTTAGCGCGAGCGCCGGCGCATAGGTCGCCGCCGCCAGCCACAGCGACACCCGGAAGATAAAGAGCCCGGAAGCCAGCAGCCGCACCGAAAGTGAAAACCTGTCCTCGAGAAAGTGATACGCGGTAAAGTAACGGCTGTTGTAAAAGTGCGGCAGGACCCAGATGGCGGTAAATGGCGTCGCGATGAAGAATGATAAGAGGACGAGCGCAAAACCAAAGCCGGACGTATAGACTTCCGCAGGGCCGGCGAGGTAACTGATGCCGGAAAAAAGCGCGGCAAGAATCGTCATCGCCACGACGAAGCGGTTCATGTTTCGACCCGCTAGAAAATAGTCATTAAGCGACTCCTGGCCCTTAACGAACCACAATCCGATCAGCACCGATATGAAGAGGTAGGATCCGAAGATCGTGTAGTCCAGCCAGGTGAACGAGGTCATTCGCCGAGGCTAGGCAGGCGCCTCGGGACTGGCAACGCTCGCCTTGCCCGCAAGCAGATTGCACAAATCGCAACCGACGTGCAGAGTTGAGCGATGTTTCGCCCCTCGAAAATTCTCGCCAAGCTGCGTGCCGGAAAGGTCGCCCGCGTGTGCTGCACCGGCTCGCCCCTGGCGATGTTTCCCGCGCTGGCCGCGCATTTTCACTACGATGGGATCTGGGTGGACGGGGAGCACCGGGTCTGGGACCCACGCGAGGTGGAAACGATGATCGCCCGACATCACGCCGCGGATATCGACTGCCTCTGGCGTCCGCCGACCAAGGAAAAATCCGCGCTCTACCGTCTGCTCGAAGACGGAGCGGCAGGGCTGATGATTCCTCATGTCGGGACGGCGGATGAGGCGCGCGCTTTGGTTCAGGCGGTCAAGTTTCCCCCGCTTGGTGACCGGGGCTTTTGTGGTGGAGGTCGCGACGCGCAGTTCTGGGTGGGCGCACCGAAGGATTACCTCGCGCAGGCCAATCGGGAGACGTTCCTGACCGTGCAAATTGAGACGCCGCAATCGGTCGAGAACGTCGATGCCATTGCAGCCGTGCCCGGCGTGGACGTGCTGTTTCTTGGACCTGGGGATATGTCGTTGCGGCTTGGCTGCACCCCGGAGGTGAATGACCCGCAAATGATGGTGGTGCAACAGACGATCGCAGCAGCAGCGCGCAAACACGGCAAGGCGTGGGGGCGACCCGTGGGCTCCGCCGAGGCGGCACGGACGATCATTGATCTCGGGGCGCAACTCGTCGTGCTCGGCAGCGAATTCGGCGCGCTGCACAAACACCTCTCCGAGTGCGCCGACCAGTTCGACGCGCTGCTCAACGAAGTCTCAGGCGCGCCCGGCATCAGGGCCGGGAAAACCTACTAACTTCGATGAACGAAGGCGCCTCCCCCCTGCCCTATCGCGATACCAAGCCCGTGGGTGCGGCGGATTTCTATTTCGCGGTCAATGCCACGTTTCGTTTCCTGCTCACACGCTTCGGTTTGGATGGGCTGAGGGAATACTGGTGCGAGCTTGGCAAAGGCTATTACGCGCCGGTGACGGAGACTTGGAAGCGCGGCGGCCTGAGCGGGATCGCGGAATACTGGCGAGCTTTTTTTCATGCCGAACCTGGCGCCGAGGTGCAGGTACACGAACATAAACGTGAGGTGCGGGTGGAGGTGAAAACGTGCCCGGCGATCAAACATCTCCGCGCCCATGGTCGGGAGATCGTGCCCTGCTTCTGCCAGCAGTGTTACTTCGTCAGCGAAGCGATTGGCGCGCCGGCCGGATTCACCGTCCGGGTGAGCGGGGGCAACGGTTCCTGCGTTCAGCGCTTTGTAAAACGGGATGGGAGCGAAGAGCCTCAACGACTCGAAGATATTGCCATGGCCACATGATTGGGGTTTACGATTTCTGCGGTCATTACGAATGGACGTTTGCCTGGCTGGAACAGCGGGGCGGTCATGCGCTCGTGAAGGAGTATTGGAGTGAGGCCATCCACCGGGATTCCCAGCAACATTCCAGCGCGCTCATCCTTGCCGAAGGGATCGAAGGCATGAAAACCTATTGGGGCGCAACCCTCGATCACGAAGGCGCGGGTTACGCGCTGTCGGCTACCGAGGCCGTGTTCCGCGTGGACATGCACGACTGCCCGTCAAAAGGCTTCCTCATTCGCAACGGTCTCGTGCAATACGCCGACTACTGCGACCATTGCATGGGGTGGATCGGACCGCTGATGAAGGACGCGGGTTTCGTCGTGGATCACGAACACAATCACCAAGGCCAGTGCTGGTGGGAAATGCGGCGCGCCGACGATACGACTCCACCGAGCCAGCCTGGTGAATTGAGCGGCGCGAACGATGTCCGACTGCAGGGCGAGTGGAAACAAGCAGAGTCCATGGACGTCTTCGCAAGGGCAATCGACTCGGATGACAAACGCACCGGCAGCGATCCGCAACGCTCAACCGCCAGCTAAGAAACCCGCGCCGACCTGCCTTTCACTTTGCAAATGATCCGCCTCAATCCCCCCCTCGCCGCAACTCTGACCGCATGGGCTTTGTTAACCTCCCACGCACTTCCCCAGCAGACACCCGCACAGAAGCAGGACACGACGCTCACTCCGCCGAAGAATCTCAAGACCAAGCTCCCGCCCGGTTACACTATTCCCACGGTGGATATCAGCGCCGAGAAGGAACGGCAGGTCATCGTGGACCGCGAAGCCGGCCAGTATCTCGGGCATCCCACAACGGTCCTGCTCGAAGACAACAAGACCATGCTCGTGGTCTATCCGAAAGGTCACGGGCGCGGAGCCATCGTTTACAAACGCAGCAACGACGGCGGGAAGACATGGAGCGAACGGTTGCCCACGCCGAAGTCATGGGAAACCTCGCTCGAAGTGCCGACGCTCCACCGCGTCGTGGATGCCGCGGGAAAGAAGCGCATCATCATGTTCAGCGGGCTGTATCCCATCCGCATGGCGGTGACGGAAGACGATGGCGCCACCTGGAGCGAACTGAAGCCGATCGGTGGCTTTGGCGGGGTGGTTACGATGGCCAGCGTCCTCGATCTGAAGACACCCGGGCATTACCTCGCGTTCTTCCACGATGACGGGCGCTTCATCCGGGGCGGGCGCGAGGGAAAATACACGGTCAAGGGACCGCACAGCGATCACACTTCGTCCGCCGCAAAGCCCTGGCGCTTCTGGGTCTATACGACGCTCTCCACCGATGGCGGACTCACCTGGAGCGTTCCCGCCCCCATCGCCATGCTGCCGGATGCAAGTCTCTGCGAACCGGGCGTGCTGCGTTCTCCCGATGGAAAACAGATTGCCGTCCTGCTGCGCGAGAATTCCCGGAAGTATAATTCGTTCGTCATCTTCTCCGATGACGAAGGTCTCTCCTGGACTGAGCCACGCGAGTTGCCCGCCGCGCTCACCGGCGACCGTCATGTGGCAAAGTATGCGCACGATGGCCGCCTGTTTATTAGCTTCCGCGACACCACGCACGTCAGTCCGAGCAAGGGCGACTGGGTCGGCTGGGTGGGCACTTACGATGACATTGTGAAAGGGAACGAAGGCCAGTATCGGGTGCGGATCATGGATAACACCAAAGGTGCGGACTGCACCTATCCCGGAGTTGAGTTACTTCCGGATGGCACCTTTGTTACCACGACTTACGGCCACTGGACGGACGGCGAGCCGGCCTATGTCGTCAGTGTCAGGTTCAAGCTGGAGGAATTGGATCGAAAGGTGAAGCAGTGACGCTGGCGTCCGCGCTAGCGTTGATGGCCGCGGGCACGGTCGCCAGCCTGGGTCAGGTGCTTGCCTCCTGGGAGAAGCTACCTCCGCTCCCGGAACCCAATGGCGGATTCATCTGCGGCGCGATCGACGGGAATGTCGTGATCGCGGGAGGAACGAACTGGAAGCAGGAAACCAAACATTGGCTCGACCGCATCTGGGTTTTCGAGCCGGCGAAGAATGCCTGGCGAACCGCGGGCACTCTGCCGGCGCCGCTCGCCTATGCGGCCTTTGGTGAGACGAAGGATGGCATCTGGCTTGCGGGCGGAACGAGCGGCTCAAAAACTCCCGCCACACTTTCCCGGCTTGATCGCCAGTTCGCGATCAAGACCGTGGCCCCCATCGACCTGCGCGCGGTCTATTGCGCCAGCGCTTTGCTCGAAGGGAAACTCTTCGTGATCGGCGGCGCACCCGATCAGGGAACGCTCGAAGCGATGAGCAACGCCTGCCATGCGATCACCCTCACCGATGGCAAGACCACCCGCCTCGCCGATCTACCCGGCCCCGGCTTCATGGTCGGCGCGGCGGCCGCCTGCGGGGGGCGCATCTTTGTCTTCGGTGGCGCGCGCTGGGATGCGGCCGCGTGCGCCGTCACCAATCTCTCGGGCAGCTACGCCTTCTCCCCCGCGGAGAATCGCTGGCAGACGCTCACGCCATTGCCATCCGCCAATCGTGGTCTCGCCGCGATCGCGCTCGACGATCGCCACCTCCTGCTCGCGGGCGGCTACAAGAACGACGTGGATGAGTTCACCGACGAGGCGTTCATTTTCAACACCACGCGCGGCGAGTTCCAAGCCACCAAGCCCCTGCCCTACCGTTCGCTGGTGGCCTTGGTCAGATGCGGCGACTTCGTCTATTGCTTCGGTGGCGAGGACAAGAAAAAGCATCGGACCGATGCCTGCTATCGGATTCGGATCGAGGAGTTACTCAAGTAGCCCGGCGAATCGGTAAGTCTTACTTCGCTGTGTAACCGCCATCCACGGGCAGGTTCGCTCCGGTGATGTAGCGGGAGGCATCGCTGAGTAGAAAGATGACCGCGCCACCGAGGTCATCGTCGGCGGCCATCCGGTTGAGCATCGTGTGCTCGCAGTAACGCTTTACGAAAGATTCCGGCTGCTGATTGGAAAAGCCGCCGGGAGAGAGGCAGTTCACGCGCACATTGCGCGGGCCGTAGAGCGCGGCGTAGAAGCGCGCGAGGTTCAACATCCCGCCCTTGTGAAAGAAGTAGTCGGGCGGCATGTCACCCATCGTGGTGCCTTCGTAGAGTTCGTAGCTCGGACCGACCATTCCCTGAATGGAGCTAATGTTGACGATGCTGCCACGGCCTGCGTCGGCCATCGCCGAGCCGAAGACGCGGTGCATGAGCATGACGCCGGTCGCGTTCGTGCGCATGGATTCCTCCCACTGCGCGACGGTGCCGTTTGCGCCTTTCATTGGTCGCAGGACGGAATTGTTCACGAGTCCGTGAATGCAGCCGAAGCGTCCGTCGATCCGCGAACGCAGGGCCGCGATTGAGGCTTCGTCGCCTTGATCGAACGCCTCAGCAAAGACGCGATGGCCGCGCGCGGTTTCCTCTTCGGCAACAGCGCGCAGCTTTTCCGCGTTGCGTGAAGCAACGATGAGCGTCACTCCCGACTCGGCGAGAGCGCGGGCGAGGCCACGGCCAAACAATCCCGCGGCGCCGGTGAGCAGGACCACACGACCTTCGAGCGAAAAGAGATCCGACATCGGCTGCTACGGTTTCGCGGCGTACGGGGAATCCGTCGCCACCGCGCCGCCACCACCGCGGAAATCGGTGACAATTCGCCGGAAATTCCCGCCGAGTTCGAGCACATCGGCGCCGAGCGTGAAGATGTTCGTGCCCTCCTCGATCAGTTGATCCTTCTGTCCGAAGAGCGAGGCGGCCATGACGTGCTTGCCATTGGCCAGCGCCGCTTTGGCGACCCGCCTGCGAGCGGCGACGACTTCGGGCGCGGTCGCCTGGCCGAGCATGCCTATGCGATGGCTGTAGTCGCCGGCGCCGAAGAGGAAGGCGTCGAATCCTGGCACCGCGGCGATTTCCTCGACGTTCGCGAGCGCTTCTGGGGATTCGATTTGCAGGATGACCAGCTTCTGGGTGTTGCAGTGCGCGGCGTAGTCCGCGAGCGGCACCTGGCAGAAGAGGCCGTCCATGTTACCCCCATCGAGCGGCTTCCGGCCGAGCGGATGGCAGCGCACCATGTCCACGACCTGCCGGGCTTCATCGGCACTGGCGACATGGGGCACCATGATCGCGGTGGCATCGAGTTCGAATGGCTTGATGTAATCGCTGTAGCTACCCTTGCTCACGCGGACGATGGTGTCCATGTCATGCAGTTTCGCCGCGCGGATTTGGTGTTCAAGGTTGAGCCAGTCATTGGGCACATGCTCGTTGCAGAGCCACACGGCGGAGGCACCGGCGAGGCCGGCGAGTTCCACGATGCGCGGGTCGATCAGGTTGAGTTTCAGCACGGTGGAGTGCTGGCCGGCGCGGAGTTCGCGAAGGATTCGGGAAGGGCGGAGGGTCATGGATGGGCAGTTGAGAGTTACTTTGCGGGAGCCTCCCAGATGGCTACTCCCATGTGATAGCGCTCGTGGTTGGTCGAGGACTTGGAGTAATAGGCGGTGACGATGCGGCCGTCGGCCCGTTGCACGCTGCTCGGGTAACCGCAGTCCGAGTTCAAGGTACTCGCGAGGCGCAAGGGTTCACTCCAGGTCTGGCCTTCATCGCTGCTCAACCTGGCGAGCACGCCGGTCTGCTCTTTGACCCGCGTGCCATAGCTCAGGAGGATCCGCCCATCCTTCAGGCGCATGAGGTCGCCGTTGATTTCGTTTCGTTCGGTGACTCGCTGCGGGCCCTGCCACGTGGCGCCATCGTCGTCGGAGCGGAAAAGGTCCATGGCGGTTTCGCGGGCGGCGGCCAGCCAGCGTTTTCCGCCGAGGTGGAAGAGCGTGGTTTCATTACTTTTCACCCCGATCACCGAAGTGCGCTGCCAGGTCCGGCCGTCGTCGTCGCTGCGGAAGTGCCAGGACCGATAACCGTTGGTCTTGGTGCTCTTGGTCGGATCGGTGAATTCGCCGCCGTAACAGGAGACGTGGAGCGCTCCGCCTTCCCCTACCAGGATGTCGCCGAAGGGAATGTAATTCGTCCAACCCGGATCGGGAGCGGCGAATTCCTTGTGCTGCGTCCAGGTCCTTCCGCCGTCGCGGGAACGGCAGACCCAGTTGCGGAGAATGTCATCGCGGAAGCCGGCCTGCTTGGGCCGGATTTCCTGCTTCACGTCCGTCCACCCGGAGCACAGGACGAGCAGGTCGCCATTCTTCGCGAGGCCCGCGGCGACGTTCATGCGATTGGTCTGAGGCTCGTTCGGCGCTGGCCGTCCCCGCTTCTCCCAGAGTTCCCCATCCGTGCTCGCCCAGCATTCCACATCGCCCTCCATCTGCCCGTGGCTCGGTTTTCCGAAGATGATCGCCGTGATCGTGCCGTCGGGCAGCACGGTCAGATTGGGCCACGCACAAACATTGTCGATGGCCACATAACGCGCGATCTGCGGCGGAGCGATAGCCGCTTCCGCCGCCATCACGGTGGTCGCAAACAAGGCATGGACGACCAATGAAAGAGCGCGTGGGGGAATAAAGGATTTCATCGGGCGCATTAAATCACCGGTTCAGTTGTTTGAGGAGAAACTCCTCCGGTTTCGGCGTGGAGTCTGATTTCCGATCTTCGATCCGCAGCAGACAGGTCGCACCGGTGGCATCCGCCTTCTCCTTGAGCTTCACACCGAAGAGCGCGTGATGGATCGCGCTGCCCTGATTGATCGCGGGTAATTCCGCCATCGTCGGATAGACCACCATCACGGGCGGATCGTCGCGCGTAAGGTGATTGATCGGCGAAAACTCCCGCAGCAGTTTGGCCCATTCGGCACGCGGGGTTTTCAATTCATTGAGCTTCTTCGCGCCGACCGCGCGCGCGATCATTGGGTGATTCAAGACCTGATCGCCCACCCAGCCCACGATGATTTCCGGTTCCAGCGAAGTCTGCGGTGAGATGCCGACGGCCGCCTGGAGCCGGCTCGACTGCCGCGCGACGGGATCGGCGCTGCGCGGATCGGCGAGGTCGTCGTGACAGGCGAGCCAGAGCGTCGAGCACCCCCCGGATGAGACGCCGTAGGCTCCGAAGCGCACGGGATTCAAATTCCACTCGGCGGCTTTCGTGCGGAGAAACTGAACCGCCCGCGCCGCATCATGCACCGGGCCGGGCAGCGTGGCCATGCTCGTATAGCGGTAATTGATCGAGGCGACGGACACGCCGCGAGCCAGCATGAAACCGCGCAGTTTTGCCGGCACGTCGAATTTGTCGCCACCATGCCAGCCACCGCCATGGATGAAAATGACGAGCGGGGTCGGACCGTCCGCCGCCGCGCGCCACACATCCAGCTTGTGGCGTTCGTGCGGACCGTAACTGATGTCGGCAAACGTCGGCTCCGCGTGGGTCCCGGTTTGCGCCATGACGCGCGAAGCGGCGATGAGCAGGAGCGTGAGAACGAGTTTCATGGCCGAGAGGAAAGGATCAATCGAGCGTGACCGCGAAGACTTCGGCCCTGTCGAGATGGATCCGAATCAAGACATCTCCCGCAGGCAGCTTCGCGAGATCGCCGCTCTTCCAACTCACCGGGTAACGCAGACCATCGCCGGTGATGGGCACGGCATCGGCCTTGGTGAAGCCGGGGATGCGGTAGCCTTGGGCGTTCAACAACTCGACTCGCACCGTGCCGTCGGGCGCAGCGACATTCGCGGTGATGCTTTTCACGCCAGCCAGTGAACGCGGACGCAGCGTGATCTGCGCGATCTTTTCGATCGGTCGCAATCCGGCAAAGCGATCCAGCGGCAGCGTGGCGAGGCCGATGCCGGTCTGCGGCAGTTTTTTCTTCGAGCCCCATTCCTTCTCGCCTCTGCCAAACGTCCACGGATTTTCCGCGCCGCCAAAGTAAAAGCGGATTTCGTCGCCAAGCACGATGGGTGTGGCGTTGCTCCAGAGCCGCGCGCTGTCGAACTTGCCCGCGTCGTTGGCGGGCAGGAACGGCGTGGTGCGAAACGGACGCGACCACGCGAGTCCATCGCGGCTGATCGCGAGTTCGATGGGCTGCCTGCCGTGCGTTTCGAAATCGGCGACCTGGACGAGGGCGAAGTAAAGGCCGTGGCGAAGGAAGACCGGAGCACCGTGAAGTTGCACGCCTTGTCTCGTGCCGGGATACGCGGCGGGCCGGACACCGTCGAACTCATCGGGCGCCATCACGAGCTGCGGCGCGGACCACTTCACGAAATCATCGCTCTCGGTGCGGGCGATGGCGCGCTTCCAGAAGGTGCGACCGTCCGGGCCATCGATCCATGCCTTGGAATAAACGACGTACTTTTTGCGCAGCGGATCGAACATCGCATCGATCACATCGCTGACCGAACTGAGCTCACCAAAAGTCTGCTTCTCCCCCACGAGCGGTGGATCCACGATCCGGCCGTAAGTGCCGCCGAGCACGGGACCGGACTGCTTCGTCCAGTGGATGCCGTCGGGTGAAAAGGCCACGAACATGCCGCCGCCGGGGGCGCGCGGGTCTTTGGGATTGGCGGTCGCAGGGTCCGCGGGAGGGATGGACCAGTAGGCCATCTTGTAGCGGCGCGCAGAGTCGCCCCGGGCGGGATCCACGACCACCGCCGCACCGTAATGTCCGGGGCTGGTGAGCACGACATTGCCGTCCGGGATTCCTTTGAACGTGAGCACATCCAGCTCCGGCTTCGTCCACGCGATGCCGTCCGCCGATTCCGCGTAGCAGACCACACAACCTGCGCCGGTCATCTGATACCACATCTGGTAACGGCCCGTGGTGGCATCGTGGTAAACACTGCTATAGGCGACCTGATGCTTCACCGTGGGGCCGACGATCAGCGGATTGCGCGGATCGCGTTTCGGCTGGTGGAGCACGCGCCGGGTGCCGGAGCGGTAGAGGACATCATGATCATCCACGAAAAGCAGCGTGTGCTCCGCTGCGCGGCAACAGACGCCGATCAGCATCAGGCCCAGCGCGGCAGCAATCGTTGGCCGATTCCATCTCATGGCGGTGACACCGGCAGTTCCCGGAGCGCCTCGGCCACCTCGATCACCTTGCCGCCTTCTTCGCGGCTGCGAAGTCCTGCGATGATGACGGCCATGAGTTCCACCGTCTCCTCGAAGGGCAGCGGTCGCACGCCCGTGCGCAACATCTCGATGAAGGCGACGAGTTGCGCGCGGAAGGCGTGGTAGGTGTCGGTGAGCGTGAGCGCGAGTTGCCCCTTCGTGCCGTAGAGATGCACGGCTCCGAAGCTGCCGTAGGCATCGTGCAGCGCGCCGATCGTGACCCGGACGCCGCCGCGATGCGTGAGCTGCACCACATCGCCGCCCGCATCCCCGTGCGCCTGCACGGACTCGAAACCTACGCCCAGCAATGGCTCCACCGCCTCCAGCGCATGAATGCCGTAGCGCGCCCAGGTCTTGCAGGTGAAGCTCGTGATCCAGCGCAGGTCGCCGAGGTGCGCGCGTTGCGCTTCGCTCAAGCGCATCTCCGGCGCGTAACGCATTCCGCTCGTGGAGAGGATTACTTTCCCCTCGCGATGCCAGCGGACGAACTGGCGGAGATCGGCGGCGTTCGTGGCCATCGGCTTGTCCACGAAGACCGGTACACCCGCCTCGACGAACGGCCGCGCCCGCCGCACATGGTCGTCACCATCATCGGTGGAAATGATGGCCGCATCGACGTACCCGATCACGTCCTCGGGCCGCGCGACGACGTGCTCGATCTTCGACGCCGCCGCGACCTTCGGCCCGTCGGCGGGATCGTCCGTCCAGATGTGCGTCACGCGCGCGCCGGGGATGCGCACGGATTCGAGCGGCTGCCCGCCGAGATACTTCGGGATGCCGGCGTAGGGGCACCGCGCCATCTCGATCGGGTCGTAGCCATTGACGATGGCCGACCACGAATAGGGATGCCCATTCCCCTCGATCATCCCGAGCATCGCGAGGCGGAGTTCGCGGGCAACAGTCATTGGATTTCCACGACGCGGCCCGAGCGCATGGATTCGAGCGCGGCGAGGTTGAACTTCAGGGTCTGCACGGCCTCGTCGAATGTGCAGAGATCGGTGGGCTTTCCGTGCAGGCCGTTGAGGAAGGCATGGGACTGTGCGAGGAACCAATCGTCGCGCTCCATCGGTTCGGATTGATGCCACTCCCACTTGCTGGCGCCACGGCGAAAGACACCCCAGCGCTGCGCATGCACTTCGATTTTCACGCTGCCGCGCTCGCCGTGAATTTGGATCGAGACCTCGCCCGGCGCCTGGAACTGATTCAAGGCGTAAGTGGTCAGCACGCCATCCTGCCGGGCCGCCACATTCACCGTGTCCTCGACGGTGACCCCTTCGAGCGCCAGATGCGCGGCGTCGCAGTAGAGGCGCGTGGTCGGGCCGATGAGCCACTCGATCACATTGACGAGATGGGTGAGTCCGTCCTGGATCGCGCCGCCGCCGGTCTCGTGTCGCGAGTAATAGATCTCCCGGTAAGCGGGACGCGCGCTCGGGAAGTCATGGCCGGTCACCACGCTGACGTGCAGGGGTCTCCCGACCTCGCCGCTTTGCAACAAACTCCGCACCTCCCGCACCCACGGCATGAAATGGAAGACGTAAGCGACGCCCACAAATTTTCCGGACCGCGCGATCTCCTCGCGCACCGCGGACACTTTCTCCATGGCCGTGCCCAGCGGCTTCTCGATGAGCAGGCCCGCGCCGTGCCGCAGTCCCAGCAAGGCTAGGTCGAGATGCGTGTGAGCGGGCGTGCAAATGACGAGACCGGAATAGGAACGCGCGCCGAGAGCGGACTCGATGTCGGGAAACGCGGGCACCCGATACTGCTGTGCGATCCTCTCGATCAAGACCGGGTTAGCATCGCAGACCGTGACGTTCGCGCGGCCAGTCCGCTGTAGGCAGCGGAGATGCCGCTCGCCGATACTGCCGCAGCCGACGACTAAGATTTCATCGTTCATGGGGGAAATGACTGGCGGCTACTTCCAACGCAAAATGCGTGATGGGTAAAGCGTGTTGGTAAGCTGGGGCATCGCTCTACTGCCATCCCGCAGCGATGCCGGAAATTAGCCGGTGTGACCCCCAGGCTAATTTCCATGAACCCTCCCGGGTTCTTTCGCGGAGATCCCGACTTTCGGATTATCCCCCATATCCTCCCGACCCCAATGCAACTCACTCTTCCCCCCTGCTCCGCCAGCACCCTGCGGCCGATCATCCTTCTCGCCGCAGCACTGATTGCAGGAGGCAGGATTTACGCGGCCGAGGTGGCGACCCCGCCCGTCACGATTGTCGCCTTTGGCGACTCGACCACGGCCCCGCGCGGCTCGACCGAAGTGTATGCCACGATCCTGCAGGCGGCGTTGAGGAACGTGCGGGTGATCAATGCGGGCGTGGGTGGCAACACGACGGAGCTGGCGCGGAAGCGTTTTGACTCGGACGTGCTCGCGCATCAGCCGCAGATCGCGATCGTTCAATTCGGGATCAATGATGCCGCCGTGGATGTATGGAAGAAGCCGCCGGCCACGGAGCCGAGGGTTTCGCTGGAACGCTACGAAGCCAATCTGCGGCACTTCGTTCGAACCCTCAAAGACAGAAATACCGCGGTGATCCTGATTACCGCGAATCCGCTGCGCTGGACGCCGAAACTGAAAGAGATGTACGGGAAACCTCCCTACAACCCGGAGGATGCGGACGGATTCAATGGACTGCTCAAGCGCTACAGCGATGCAGTCTGGCGCATCGCGCGGGAGGAAGGAACGGACTTGATCGATGTGCCGCCAGCGCTCGAAGCGCGGGCAAAAAAGGAATCTTCCACGGTGGACTCGTACTTGCCGGATGGCATGCATCCCAACGATCTCGGACACCGCGTGGTAGCCGACCTTTTGCGCGAGCGCATCCTCGCGATCGCGGCAAAACGTCAGCTCCCCATCGCCGACGGCCCGCGCTGAAAAGACAGCTTCTCCGTGCAGGCACTCACGGGAAAGTCAGAACCTCAGTAAGTCGCCCTGCCGCCGGAGAGATCGAAGACGGCACCGGTGGAGAACGAGCAATCCTCCGACGACAACCAGGCCACGAGCGCGGCGGCTTCCTCGGTCTTGCCGAAACGTCCCATCGGAATCTTCGAGAGCATGTAGTCGATGTGCGCCTGGCTCATCTGTTTGAGGATGTCGGTCTCGATCACCGCCGGAGTCACGCAGTTCACGATGACGTTCGAGGTGGCCAGTTCCTTGCCGAGCGATTTCGTGAGCGCAATCACTCCCGCCTTCGCGGCGCTGTAGTGTGAGGCATTCGGATTCCCCTCCTTGCCCGCGATGGAGGCGATATTGACGACCCGGCCGTAGCCGCCCGCGAGCATCTTCGGCACGACGGCCCGGCAGCAGAGGAAGGGACCCACGAGATCGATCTCCACGACGCGCCGCCATTCCGCTGCGGGCAGTTCCCAAGTCTTCGCGTTGGAGCCGGTGATCCCGGCGTTGTTCACGAGAATGTCGATGCCGCCGAGGGCTTGCGCGGTCTGCTCAGCGGCCGCGTTCACGGAGGCCTCGTCGGCCACGTCCACCTGCGCCGTTGCCACGTGACCGAGCGGCGACAGTTCCCGCATCGCCTTCTCCAAGGCCTCGGAATCCAAATCCCACAAGCTCACCGAAGCGCCCGACCGCAATAAACGCGAAGCGATCGCGTAGCCGATTCCGCGTGCTCCCCCGGTGACGATGGCCTTTCGTTTCTGAAGATCGATTTGATTCATGGGAGGCGAGCTTGAAACAACGCGAATTCCGCGGCGATTCATTTTCGGCAGGGGCACGGATCTGCGAGCCGGACCCGCGCGAGTCTGGGACGGCGCCGTGGAATACGCCCGACGAAGCGGGCACGAGAGCGCTTCCTCCTCACTCCCTCGGTTTTCAACTGATCAGCAACAACCGCGGCGGCTGGCCGGGCAGGGTCGAGGGAGCGCGGTGAATGCACGGCGGCACGGCACTGCCGGGCCAGTCCACGGCAACGCGCCAGAGATTGCCGAGGCCGAAGGAAAAAGGCCTCGCCTGCGGGACGGGCGAGTAGTGCAGGTCGTAACAGTGCCCGCTCAGAAAATCGCTGAACTCGTCGCCATCATCGCCGCCGAACAGTTGGAGGAGTTCGGCGCGGGTGTCGGGGATGTCCACGCGCCGGCGCGCCTCGTCGTTGCGCAGGCCCTCGCTCGCCGGCCCGTGGTAAGTGCAAAGCCATGTATCGGTTTCGACCGGGGCGCTGTCGGCGTGGAAGGAGAAGACGTCTGTGGACACGGGCCCGGCGTCGTCATCGCGCGGGTAGCCGTGGATGCAGTTCAGCACGGGGTCACGATCGTGCGATCGGAGCAGACGCAGATCTTCGAGGAGCAGGTCGATGGCGGCCCGGCCCGCGGCGCTCACCGGGAGGCTTTGGAGTCGTGCATCGTCGAGGGAGGTGATCCCCTCGCCCGCGCCCAGATGCTCGACCACTTCGCCGAAATCGCCCGGCAGCGTGCGCTGCCAGCAGAGGGCGTTGACGCCGGCTGCGAAAGGGGTCGTGGCCAGCTCGTGGAAACTCTGCACCTGCTGGATGCGGGTGTAGCCGGGAGGCAGGGTGAAAGGAGTCATACGCGAGGCAATCAACGATCCTTCATCATCCCGCCCCGTCGCGAAACAATGTTTCCGCTGCCGGAAATTCCTCACGGCTTCAGCCGCCCTGGCGGGATGCGCGTGCCACACGGGGGGCACTTGCGAATGCGGGAGCGGTCCCGGTAGGATGGCACCCTTATGTTCCGCCATCGCTCCATCCTCTTCTCCTGCTCGTGGGTCTTGCTGCTCGCTGCTTTCGCCAACGCGGCGCATGCGGAGGTGATTGAGGCGGATGTCGTGATCTTCGGCGGGACTTCGGGCGGGATCGCGGCGGCGGTGCAGGCGAAGCGGATGGGGAAGTCGGTGGCAGTCGCCGAGTGGACGAATCACCTCGGCGGGCTGACGACCGGCGGACTCGGCGCGACGGACATCGGGAACAAGGCGGCGATCGGCGGGATCGCGCGTGAATTCTACGAACAGATCGCGGCGCACTATGAGAATCCGGCGGCGTGGAAATGGGAGAAGCCGCATCTCTCGGCTGCGCTCGGGTCGGGACAGGAACGAGGCGGAGATCCGCTGGTGGAAAAGACCGGGCGGGCGACGAAGTGGACGTTCGAGCCTTCGGTGGCGATGGGCATTTACGAGCGCTGGCTGAAGGACGCGGGGGTGAAAGTGCAGCTCGGCGAGAAGCTCAAGAGCGTGAAGAAGGACGGGGCGCGGATCGTGGAATTCACCACGGAAAGTGGGCGCGTGTATCGCGGGAAGATGTTCATCGACGCGAGTTACGAGGGCGACCTGATGGCGAAGGCGGGGGTGAGTTACCACGTGGGACGCGAGGCGAATGCGGACTATGGCGAGACGATCAACGGCGTGCGCGCGGAGACGCCGTCGCATCAGTTCAAGGTGGACGTGGATCCTTATGTGAAAGCCGGCGACGCGAAGAGCGGGCTGCTGCCTTTCATTCAGCCGGGCGACGGGGGCAAACCCGGCGACGGCGACAAATGCGTGCAGGCTTACAATTTCCGCCTCTGCATGACGCGCACGGAAGCGAACCGCATTCCATGGACGGAACTGAAGCCGAGCGGATACGACGAGAGGAAGTTCGAGTTGCTCGCGCGTTACCTCGATGTCCGCGAAAAGGCGGCGCAGCCGGCGAAGGTGGGCATGCTGATGAACCCGGTGATGATGCCGAACGACAAGACGGACACGAACAACAACGGGGCGTTCTCGACGGATTTCATCGGCGCGAATTACGCCTATCCCGATGCGGATTACGCGACGCGCGAGCGGATCATTCGCGAGCATGAGGAATACACGAAAGGCTTCCTCTATTTCCTCGCGACGAGCACGCGGGTGCCCGCGGCGCTGCAAGAGGAGATGAACAAGTGGGGACTGGCGAAGGATGAGTTCACGAAGAATGGCGGCTTTCCCACGCAGATGTATGTGCGTGAGGCGCGGAGGATGATCTCGGATTACGTGATGACGGAGGCGGATTGCCGGTGGCAGCGGAAGTGCGAGGACGGCGTGGGGCTCGGCGCCTACAACATGGATTCGCACAACTGCCAGCGGCTGGTGCAAGGCGGTTTTGTCCGCAATGAAGGCGACGTGCAGCAGGGCGTCGCGGGGCCATATCCGGTGTCGTATCGGTCCCTCGTGCCGAAGGCGCCGCAGGCGGAGAATCTCTTCGTGCCGGTGTGCCTTGCGGCCACGCACATCGCTTATGGAAGCATCCGCATGGAGCCGGTCTTCATGGCCATGGGGCAGACGGCGGCGACGGCGGCGGTGCTGGCGATCGACGGGCAGACCACGGCGCAGAAGGTGGATTACGCGAAGCTCAAGGAGCGGCTGCTCAAGGATGGGCAGATCCTCGAATGGACCGGCCCCGCGCGTCAGGCCGCCCTGCCGCCGCCGAAGCTCGATGGGATCGTGCTCGACGATGCGGATGCGAAAAAGACGGGTGACTGGAAGCCGGGCTCGATCGGTTCGTCGCGCCGGGTCGGCACGGGCTATCTCCACGACGGCGATGAAAACAAAGGGCAGTGCACTGCGGTCTGGACTCCGGAAATCCCGGAGGCGGGCCGCTACGAAGCCGTGCTGCATTTTCCACCGAATCCCAATCGGGCGACTAACGTCCCCGTGACGATCGAGGCTGGCGGGAAAGTCACGACAGCCACCGTCAACGAGCAGGACAAGACCGGCAGCGCAGTGTTGGGGAGCTTCGAGTTGAGGGCCGGAAAAAGCGTGAAGGTGACCCTCACCAACGCCGGGACAAATGGGCACGTGGTGCTCGACGGACTGCAACTGCGGAAGCAGTAGCGCAGGGGGGCAAAGAAAGGTTGCCATTCATCCGGTCGCCGCTAAACCCAAGCGCCCAACCCGACTCGCATGAAACTTCCCCGTCTCCTGATGCTGGCGCTGGCTGTGTCGGCGCTTGTCGCGTGCAAGAAAGCGGGCCCGGCGGCAGGCAGCGCGCCCACGTCGATCCGACTCGGCCATTTCCCGAATATCACCCACGCGCAAGCGCTCGTGGCGAGCCAGATGTCGCGGCAGGGCAAGGGTTGGTTTGAAGAGCGGCTCGGCGTGAAGGTGGAATACTTCGTCTATAACGCGGGGCCGTCGGCGATGGAGGCGATCTTCACCCACTCGATCGACCTCACCTACGTCGGCCCGAACCCGGTGCTCAATGCCTACGACAAATCGCGCGGGAAGGAAGTGCGCGTGGTCGCAGGAGCGGCGCTCGGCGGGGCGGCGCTCGTGGTGCCGGCGGATGGGCGGCTCGGCAAGCCGGAGGACTTTCGAGGAAAGCGGGTAGCCACGCCGCAACTCGGGAATACCCAGGATGTGGCCTGCCGCGCGTGGCTGGCGAAACAGGGATTTCACATCACGCAATCGGTCGGCGACGTGCTCGTGGTGCCGACGGCGAATCCCGATCAGCTCGCCCTTTTCCAAGGCGGGAAAGTGGATGCGGTCTGGACCGTCGAGCCGTGGGTGACGCGCCTGGAGCAGGAAGCCTCGGGGAAGATCTTCGTCGAGCAAAAGGACGCGATCACCACGGTGCTGGCGAGCGGTGTGAAGTTTCAAAAAGAGCAGCCGGAGTTACTCAAGAAATTCGTCGTAGCGCATGCCGAACTGACCGAGTGGATCAACGCGCATCCCGCGGAGGCAAAAGATCTGGTGCGCGCGGAGCTCAAGGAAATCACGAAACGCGAGATGCCCGCGCCGATGATCGACCAGGCGTGGCCGCGCTTGAAGTTCAGCAGCGAGATTTCGCGGGCTCAGTTCGATGCGCTGGTCGCCGAGACCCAGAGCGTCGGCTTTCTCAAAGGGCTGCCCGATCTCGCGCCACTCATCACCATTCCGTAGATGGCCGTCGAAGATGAACTGCGGCAGGTCAAGCCGCTCAAGCTCGCGATTCGCGGCGTCTCCAAAACGTTTCGCGAGGGTGTGGTCGAGACGCACGCGCTCGACGATGTGAGCCTCGAGGTGGACGAGGGGGAATTCGTGTGCCTCGTGGGGCCGAGCGGGTGCGGCAAATCGACGCTGCTCAACATGATCGCCGGCCTGGAGTTCCCCGATCAGGGATCCATCATCGCGGATGGCAAGATGGTCATCGCGCCCGGTCGTGACCGGATGGTGATGTTTCAGGAATCGGCGCTCTTCCCCTGGCTGAACGTGCTCGGCAATGTGCTCTTCGGTTTGAAGCTGAAGCCCGGTCTCAAGTCCAAGGAACGCGAGGAAGTGGCGATGTTTTACATCAAGCTGGTGGGGCTCTCCCGGTACGCGAATTCGAACATTCACGAGCTCTCCGGTGGAATGCGGCAGCGCGTGGCGCTCGCCCGCTCGCTCGCGCCCAATCCGCGCGTGTTGCTCATGGACGAGCCTTTCGCCGCGCTCGACGCGATGACGCGCGAGCAACTCTACGGCGATCTGCAAAGCATCTGGCAGGCGCGCAAAAAGACGATCGTCTTCGTGACGCACAACGTCCGCGAAGCGGCCTGCCTCGCCGATCGAGTGATCACCTTCTCGCCGCATCCGGGGAAAATCCGCGAGCAGTTCGAGATCGATCTTCCCCGCCCGCGGGACATCAACAGCGCGGGTCTCGCCGGATACGCGAGCGAGATCACCAAGGCGCTCAAGTCGCATCACGATCCCACGCTGGGCTCCGGCATTCGCTGATGAAACGCACGTTCCACGCGGCCCTCTTTTTTGTCGCTCTCCTCGCGGCCTGGCACGCCGTGGTCCAGGCGGAACTGGTCAATCCCGTGCTCATCCCTTCGCCGCTCAGTGTGGCTCGCTACCTCATCGCTGCGATCCGCGATGGCACAATGTTCGAAGCGCTCTGGGTGACATTGCGCCGGCTGCTTCTCGGATACTTCATCGGCATCATTCTCGGGGTGCCGCTCGGCTTGCTCACCGCACGCTTTCGGTGGGCGTCGGACACCATCGGCGTGCTGGGGCTCGGCTTGCAGACGCTGCCCAGTGTCTGCTGGGTGCCGCTGGCGCTGCTCGGCTTCGGGCAAACGGAGGCGGCGATGCAGTTCGTGGTCATCATGGGCACCGTCTGGTCGGTGCAAATTTCCACGGACAGCGGTGTGCGCAATGTGCCGCCGCTTTACGCTCGCGCGGCGAAGACGATGGGTTCGCGCGGGCTGCACACCTGGATTTACGTCATCGTTCCTGCATCGCTGCCTTTCATCGTGAGCGGCGTGAAGCAAGGCTGGGCCTTCGCCTGGCGGTCGCTGATGGCGGCGGAAATCTACGTGACGATCCTCACCGGCTACGGCCTCGGCCATCTGCTCAACTATGGCCGCGACTTGCAGGCCATGGATCAAGTGATCGGCGTGATGCTCATCATCATTTTCATCGGCCTGCTCGCGGACAAAATCCTCTTCTCGCCGTGGGAACGCTTTCTCCACCGGCGCTGGGGTACGACCAAGTCGTAGGGCCGCTCCGCTTACCGCTCTGCCGGAACCGGTCGTTCCCCCCGGGCGATGGCCCCGCGCGCGATCTTCGCGATGTAGGTCAGGACGAGGAAGAATGCAACCAGTCCGATCACCGTGAAGGCGGCCTGGCCGGGAGTTGCCTTCGCCCCACCGGTGAGCACGGCGAGCGCGTCGTGCGAGGTGGCGCCAAACCAGACGAAAAAGAAATTGGCCGGGATGATCGCGAAAACCGTCGCCAGCATGTAGGGCCAAAAGCGGACCGCGGTGAGGCCGTAACTGTAATTCGCGAGACCAAACGGGATTGGGCAGAAGCGCAGCAGGGCAATGATTTTCCACCCCTCGCGGCCAATCGCAGCATCGATGAGTTGAAATTTTTCGTGGTTGCTCAGCCAGTGGGCGAAACGCTCGCGGAGAAAATATCGGGAGAGAAAGAAATTGATCGCCGCGCCGAGACTGGTCCCGAGTTCGATCGCGGCGAACCCATTCGCCACCCCAAAGAACAGACCGGCCATGATCCCGAACGGCGACAGCGGGAGGCAAAAAACCTGCAACACCACGAGCGTCAACGCGAACATGAGCACGCCGAACAGGCCGAGCCCCTGGAAGAAATTTTCCCAGTGAAGGAAGTATTGGCTGAGCGCGGAAAGCATTGGAGCGCAGACCTATGGGGTAGAAGCGTGTGCTTGGCAACCCGGGCTGAGCTCTTTCTCGTTCTCTTGCACATGCTCTTGCTCTCTTCCGTTTCGGCAGAGCAGGAGCAAGAGCAAGACAATGAGTAAGATTGGACCCCGCGCTCAGCTCATCACTTTCGCGATGGCCGCGCGCAGGTCTTTCAGCGAGGCGGGCTTGGACACGAGCAGGTCCACAAATTCGGATAGGTCATCCTCTTCGTCGCTGATCCGTCCGAGGCCGGTCAACATGATCACCGGAACCCCCGGTTCACGCGCCTTGATCGCGGCCGCGAGCTGGTCGCCGCTCATCCCGGGCATCGCCTTGTCGGTGATCACCAGGTCGAAATGTTCCGAGTCGAAGCGATCGATCGCATCGCGTCCATTGCTGGCCGTGGCCACGATGTGCCAGTCGCCACCGAGGGCATGCGCGAGCAATTCGGTCTGCACGGGATGATCGTCCACGGCGAGGATTCGCAAGGGCCGGGTGCATTTCGGCGCGGGCGGCTCTTCTCCGATCTGGCAAAGCTGTCCGATGGGAAAGGTGAAGATGAACCGGGCGCCACGGCCGGGCGCGGTCTCGATCTTCATCGTCCCTCCATGGCGCTCGAGAGTGCCATAGACGATCGCCAGGCCCACCCCGGAGCTACGTCCACCTTTCGTGGTGTAGAAAGGTTCGACACAGCGCCGGCGCACTTCCGGCGTCATGCCCACCCCGGTATCCGCGATCGAGACCTGAATCTGCTCGGCGACCATCCGTGTCTGCACCGTAATGGTCCCGCCCTGCGGCATCGCATCGACGGCATTGAGGATAACATGGGTGAACATTTCACAGAGGTCCGCCGCGCTGCCGGTGAGCTGCTCGACTTTACCGAGATCGGACACGATCTCCACCGGCGTCCCGCGCCCACGCGCTTCCGCCTCCCACCGTGGACGGGTGAAGCCAACTGCCTTCCCGATAATGTCATTTACCCCGAGCAAACCGCGTCCCCCCGGCAGATCCGTGGGCCGGTGAAAATCACTGAGCCGGGTGATGGTTTCCACCGCTTCCAGCGAGGCGTTGACGATGGTGTCCACGAATTCGGAGAACTCGGCCGGGACGGGCTTCGTGCGGCAGAGCTGCTGGAGCAGTTCGCTGTAGCCGAGGATCATCCAGAGCGAGTTGTTAAAATCATGGGCGATCCCGTTGACCATCGCGCCGAGCGCACGGAGGCGCTCGGATTCCGTGGCATGCGCCTGCACGGAGCGCAGTTCCTCGAGGCTGGCCTGGAGGTCGCAGCGAGTCTTGTCGAGTTCTTCGCTCGCGGCCCGACGATCGGAGATATCGATGACGAAACCTCCGTATGAAACGATCTTTCCGAACTCATCCCGCACCGGCACCGCGTTCTCCGAAATCCAGGCGGTCGAACCGTCTTTGCGAAATATTTCAGACTCGAACCCGCTGACCACTCCCTCATCTGCGAGCAGACGGTGGAACTCTCGACGGCGCTCTGGTTTCGCGTAAAAGTTCGCGCCGGGCGCATTGAGGCTCACTCGAAGTTCGTCCGACGAATCGAATCCGTAGATGCGAGCGAGAGCCGGGTTCACGCCGAGGTAACGTCCGTCGAGGGCCATTTGGAAGATCCCTTCGATGGCATGGTCGAAGACCTCCTGGGACCCCCGGTAAATCGAGAACGGCGGGGCGTAGTCTCGCGCGGAACTCTCCATTCTTGGCTGAACATCCATGTTCATCATTTCCTTTGTCCTTTAGCTGCGTCGCCTTGAGCGGCGCGGAGTGAGGGGGAAGTAGTCCATAATTTCCATACTATCTAGCAGGCACTAGGCCACCGTTCGATCCAACTGTGGAGTCTGCGCATGACTTACAAACCTTCTTCGCCGTCCGCTTTCCGTCCCTGGTTCCCAAACTCTGTTTGGGAACGCGCTTGTGGGCGAAACTCCGTTTCGCGTGGAGGGGGGGCCGCGGGCCGGAGCGGTGCGCCGCCGCAGACACTCCCGCCCTGGTCAACGGAGTTGCCCTCCCAAGTGCGTTCCCAAACGGAGTTGGGGAACGAGACCGCGGGAGTGTGTTCGGATCGGACAAAATTGCGAAACCCGCGTTCTCATCGCGTTCATATCTGCTACGACGAATGGGATGGAACCCATCGATGCTCACGTTCACATCGTCGGCAACGGCCGTGGCGGCAGCGGCTGCTGGCTGCGGATCGAGGGATTTCGCCGCACGCTGGCGGCCTTCATGTTGCACTCGCTTGATCTTCCGCGAGATCTCGACGGAGCGGATTTTGACGAAGCGTATGTCGCCCGCCTGCGCGCATTGCTCGCGGGGTCTTCGCTCGGATCGGCGGTGATCCTCGCGCAGGAGGAGGTCTATGATGAAGCGGGGGTGCGCCTGGAGTTTGGGTCCTTTCACGTGCCGAACCGATACGTGCTCGACCTCGCGCGGCGGCATAAGGAGTTCCTCCCCTGTGTTTCGATTCATCCCGCCCGCGCCGATGCCATCGATGAATTGGAACGTTGCCTCGCGGAGGGCGCGGTGATGCTCAAACTGCTTCCCAATTGTCACAACGTCGATCCTGCGAATCCGCGATACACTCGCTTTTGGGAACGCATGGCTGAGGCCCGTCTCCCTTTGCTCGCCCACACCGGAGGCGAGCAGACCGTGCCGGTGATGAATCCCGAGTATGCCGACCCGCGGCGACTCACCCGCCCACTCGAGATCGGCGTGACGGTGATCGCCGCCCACTGCGCCACGCGCACGGGGCTTTGGGATCCGGATACTTTTGCGCACTTCGCCACGATGCTCGGACGCTTTCCAAATCTCTATGGCGACAACAGCGCGTTCAATCTCCCGATGCGTGGCGAGCACACGCGCGAAACGGTCCGTGAGCCGATCGTTTCGCGGATCATTTATGGAAGCGATCTGCCGGTGCCGGTCTCGGGCCTGTGGGCGTGGCTGCGCGGGTTCATCGACTGGCACACCTATCGGCGTTGCGAAAAAATCCCCAACCCGCTCGAACGCGATTACCAACTCAAGCGCGCGATGGGTTTCCCGGAAGACACGTTCACCCGCCTCCATTCGCTGCTGTGGCGCTGAATCGGGCGCGACTCAGCGCTTCGCGGGAGCCGGGGTGGCGATCGGCGGCGAGGTCGGGCGCGGCTCGGAGTCAGACGGCTTGGGGGCAACGGAATGGCCCCCCAGGCGGCTGGCCAGTTGCAGTCGAGCTTGGGCGATCGGCAGCATCTTTTCCGCAAAGGAGCGAATCGCGGCATCGCCCGACTTTGCACCCGCCACGTAGGCGGCAACACCGGACTCGCTGACCGCGATCAGCCGCTCGATCCACGCCTTCTCAAACTTCGCGCCGGAGAGCGCGGCGAACTCCGCGGCAAGCGCTTTCCCCCAGGCAGCGCCGAGCGCGACATGCTTCTCGGCGGCGAGCCGGGCGAGTTCCTTGTTTTCGGTGGTCTGCGTGCTCGCGAGCATCTCCGCGACGGACTTGATTTGCTCGGCGCCGGGCCGGCTCTTCGCCAGTTCCGCGAGCGCGAGCTGTTCCTGGCCGGCGCGATTCGCGGATTGAAGGAATTGCATTTCAAGACCGCCCAACTCGCTCTGGATGATGCCGGCCGCCGTCGGTCCCGAATCACCGGCGGGCGTCATCTTGATGATCGAAGGGTACGGTCCAGGGACCGTGCTGCGCGTTTTTTTCCCCGGCTCTTTCGCTCCGGCGGATGCGATGAGGGCAAAAGCTCCGAGGAATGCGAGGGAGGTTTTCATGGCGCGTTATTCCGCGAGTTTCTTCGCGAGGATTTCACCGACGATGACGGGGTTCGCCTTGCCCTGCGAGAGTTTCATCACCTGGCCTTTGATCGCGTTGATCGCCTGGAGCTTGCCCGCCTTGTATTCCGCGACCGCCTTCGGACTCCCCGCGATGGC
>JANOAZ010000191.1:0-6020 GCA_031411395.1 Chthoniobacteraceae bacterium | reverse complement strand
CCCCCCCCCCCCCCCCCCCCTTACCCCCTGCGCCCCGCCCAGGATGACGGTGTTTTTTCGATGCGGCGCTGCGCGCCAGTTGCCCCGGGCCCGGCACTTTCGCCAGTCCTCTCACGACCCCCCGGCGCGGTCGGGATAGCGCGGCTTGGGCGGACGCGCGGGTTGCGCTTCGAGCGACTTGAGGACTTCCTGGATGGCGCGGTCGAGCTGCGGATCGGCGCCGTTCTGCATGCGTGCGGGATCGTCTTCGATCGCGATGTCGGGGTCCACGCCGTGGCCTTCGATCACCCACTTTCCCTCGGTGTCGTAAATGCTGAAGGTGGGCACGGTCACGCTGCCGCCGTCGATCAGCGCGGGCGCGCCGGTCATGCCGATCAGCCCGCCCCAGGTGCGCGTGCCGATGATCGGGCCGAGGCCTTCTTTTTTGAACAGCCACGGGAAACAATCGCCGCCCGAGCCGCTCCAACCGTTGGCGAGGATGACCTTCGGGCCGGTGTGCGCGATCTGCGGCGTCTGCCAGTCGCGCCCATCGCGCACACCCCAGAAGTTCGTCACCTTCCGCCCGAGCATCTCGACGAACCGATCGGGGATCTGTCCGCCGGAATTCCAGCGCTCATCGACGATCAGCCCCTGCTTGGTGAACTGCGCGCGGAATTGCCGGAAGAGTTCGTTCTGCCCGTCGGTGCCGGTGTTCGGCACGTAGATGTAGCCCACGCGGCCGCCGGTTGCCTTCTCGATGCGGAGCCGGTTCGATTCCGTCCAGGCGTAGTGGCGCAGATTGTATTCGCTGCCCATCGTCTGCACGAGCACCTCGCGCGCACCTAGGAGCGTCGGCTTGCTGTTCACGGTGAGAAAGGTCGGCTTGTCCGCGAGGCCCTGGAATGCGGCCCACGGATCCTTCGCCGTGTCGAGCTTGCGGCCATTCACCGCGAGCAGCCACTCGCCTTCCTTCACCCCGGCCGCGATGAGCGGCGAACGCACCGTGTATTCCCACGGCGCCGCCTGGAGGATGCGCTTGATGAGATAGGCCCCCTGGTCGAGCGCGTAATCGCAGCCGAGATAGGCGACCGACCGGCCCGGCGCCGCATCGAGATCGCCGCCGCCGCGGTAGGCGTGCGAGACGTTTAGCTCGCCGAGCATTTCGCCGAGGATGAAGTTCACATCGTGCCGCGTCACCGCATCACCGAGCAGCCGGCCATAGTGTTCGCGCACCTTTTGCCACATCACGAGATGCAGGTGCGGGTCGTAAAAGAAATCGCGCTCGATGCGCCACGCGTCGTTGAAGATCTGGCGCCATTCCGCGGGCGGATCGATCGTCACTTCCAGTCCGCCGGTGTTCAGCGTCTTGAAGGCCTGCGCTTCCGCGACATTGATGATCCCCCACGAACGGCCGCGCGCGACGAGCAGCTTTTTCCCATCCGCCGAGAGGTCCACGCCGGGCGCGTCGTCGAGCATCAGCTTCTCCTCGCGCTTCACCACGTCGTAGTAGTAGAGCGGACTCGGCCCGCCGGTGGCGCCCACGCGGGGCTTGCGGTGGAAGATCAGCTTGCCCGCGACGGCGCACAATTGATCGAACCGCCCGCCGCTCGGCGGCAGCACCACCGCGCGCTGCTCGAAGCCGTCGAGATCGATCGCGAGCGGCGCGGGTTTGCGCTCGGATAAGTTCACCGTCGGCGTCGCCGGCTTGTTCTCCGCAGGCTTCGCGGCCTCGGGTTTTGTGCCTTTGATCGCCGTCTCCACCTCACTCCCCTGCGGCTTCGGCGCAGCTGGCTTGGGCTCCGCTTTCGGCTTCTCCGCCGGCTTCGTCTCCTCGGGTTTCTTCTGCCCGACCTGTTCCTCGTCATTGCGCGGCGCGAGCGGGGAAGGCACATCCCGGCGCAGCGGCACGGCGATGAGCGCCTGGCTGTTCGCATAGATCCACGTCGGCTCGAACTCGCTGTAGATCGGATCGAACCACCGCTTCGTGCGGTAATATAAATAGCGCCCGTCCGGATCGAAGACCGGCTGATCGTCGTCGAAGAAACCGCTCGTCACCTGATGCACCTGCTTCGATTTCGTGTCGTAGATCGCGATCGCCGTCTGCCGGTTGTCCTGGTCCTTCGCGAAGGCAAACCACCGGCTGTCCGCCGACCAGCTTCCGTGAAATTGCTTCAAGTCGCCCTCGTAGTGCCACAGTTCGCGATCCACCTCCCGCGTCGTCTTCGCGTCGAGATCGTGCAGCCAGATGCGCATCGCCTGGTCGATGAAGACGATCTTCTTCGAGTCCGGCGACCACTGCGGCTGATAACGAAAACCCGGCCCGAGTTGCGTCAGCGTCTTCTCGTCGCCCTTGCCGTCGGCAGGCTGGAGCGTCAGCTCGTATTCCCCGGAGCGATCGCTGAAATACGCGATCCATTTCCCATCCGGTGACCACGCCGGAAAGCGCTGCGCGACATCGCTGCGCTCGCTCAGCGCGCGCACCACGCCGTGCTCCGCCGGCAGGCTGAAAATCCGTCCGCGTGCCTCCAAAAGCACGCGCTTGCCGGTCGGCGAGATGGTCCCGTTTTGGATCAGTCCCGACACATTCTCCACGCGCGGCCGCAGCGTCACGCGATCCGTCAGCACCGTGATCGGCACCTCCTTCAGCTTCTCCGTGGCGAGGTCGAGAAGGTAAAGGCGTCCGCCATTTTCCAGCACGATCTCCTCCGGCCCGATGCTCGGGAAATGCACGTCGTCATCCACAAAGCGCGTCACCTGCCGCAGCGCTTTCGTCGCGGTGTCGTAGGCCCAGATATTCTCGCGCTCCCGGTCATCGCGATCGGAGAGAAAGTAGATGGTCGAGCCGTGCCACATCGGCAGCGAATCATTCGCGGGATGCGGCGCCACTTTCTCCGAGGTCTTCTTTTCCAGATCGAAGAGCCAGATGTCCGGCGCCATGCCGCCGCGGTAGCGCTTCCATGTGCGGAACTCCGTGGAGAGCGTCGTGTAGGCGAGCTTCTTCCCATCCGCGGAGACCGCGCCGAACTCGCCGTACGGGATCGGCAGCACCGCCGGCAGGCCGCCTTGCGCGGACACCTTGTAGATCTGCCCCACGCGATTCGTGAAGGCCGCCATGTCGCTCGTGAAGTAGATCGATTTCCCATCCGCCGACCACCCGAGCATCCGGTCCTTCGCGCCGTGATGCGTCACGCGAAGCGGTTCGCCGCCCGTCACCGGCATTACGTAAATGTCCGTGTTGCCTTCGTAATTTCCGCTGAAGCCGAGCCGCCGTCCATCCGGCGAAAAGCGGGGGAACTGCTCCTCCCCGCGCGGGGAACTCAGCCGCGCCGCCGCGCCTCCCGTCTTCGGCGCGATCCAGATGTCGCCCGCGTAGACAAAGGCGATTTGCGACTTCGACACCGCGGGCATCTGCATCATCCGCGCATCGATGTGCGCCGGTTCGTCGGGATCGGCAGCGCGGACGGTGAAAGCGGCGCAGAGCGCGAAGCAGAGGGGGAGAGAAAGCTTCATGTTCGAGTTGTTAGCCGACATTGCGGCCAGTGCAAAGCGGCGCGGCGAGCATCGGTTGATCCAACCGTGGGTGTGAACCTCGCCAGGGGGCACAATTGGGATTCCCTGCGGCAAACGGCGGTCGCCAAAACGGCCAAAAACAGGCATGATATTTCCACTATGAATGCTCCCACCTGCCTTCAGTACCCTCCCAGCCGCCCGGAAATCCTCGAAGCCCGCATCGCCCCCGCCAGCTTCCTCGTCACCAGCGACGCGCTCCTCATCCTCGACGGAGCGCTCGCCGACGCGACGCTCGGGGGGAACGAAGCCGCTGCCGAGACCGTCACCACTGCCGATGCCGCCGTCTTCCTCGACACGGGCGACAAGCTTTTCTTCGACACGAATGGCAACCGCGTCGCCGATGGCTCGGAGCTGCTCCTCACCGTGGCGGCGGGGAAGGCGATGGCTTTCTTCGCCGACGGGGACAGCGACCTGCGCTTCTCGCGGCACGAATTCGCGGGCCTCGCGGTGAGCGCCGGATTCGGCGGCACGATCAATGGCAGCATCTTCGGCGACATCGTCACCGGGCTCGACGTGGGCAACAATTTCACCGCCGCGGCGAACACCTTCACCCTCCAGCCGGGCGACATCACCGGGCTGACCATCACCGGCACCGCGCAGCGCATCGCCGCCGGCGACAACATTTCGAAGCTGAAAGTCGGCGGCCCGGCCGTGCCGGAGTTTGAGGATGCCGTGGTCGGCATCTACACCGGCACCGCGCTCGATACCTTCCCGAGCAGGATCAACATCGCGAAGAACTTCAACACGATCGTCTTCAACCAGACGCCGGGAAGCAACGGCGGCTCCATTACCGACGTGACGCTCATCGGCGGCGCCGACGAGATCGCCACCGGCGCGGGCGACACGGTCGCCACGGGCACCGCCGGCAAAGGCGGCGACATCCTCCGGGTGAAGGCAACCAATACGACCGGCATGAGTCTCAAGGCCGGCAACGGCGGCGACAACGGCAATGGCGCGGGCGGCTCGGCCGGCGACATCTTCGACGTGAGCATCGCCACCGCGCGCGACATCGCGCCCAATGTGGACTTCACCACCCGCAGCGGCGGCGACGGCGGCGGGACGGGCAATGGCGGCGGCGGCGGAAATGTCGGACGGATCAAGGTCACCGGTCCGCAGATCGCGTCGTTTGAGATCACCACGGCACTCGGCGGCGACTCGGGCGCCGCGGGCGGCAATGGCGGGCCGGGCGGGAACATCACCGACATCACCCTCACGACCACCGCCTACACCGAGGGCTGGATCTTCGATGCGGGCAAGGGCGGCGACGGTTTCGCCGCGGGCGGCGCGGGCGGGCGCATCGAGCGCATCACGGGCAAGGCGGCTTACGCGGACCAGGACTTCACGCTCACCGGCGGCAATGGCGGCGAAGGGACCAACGGTCTCGGCGGCGCGGGCGGCTTGCTTTCGGCGATCAATATCAGCGCGCTCTCCGGTCCCCTCGAGCAGTTCACGGCCACCGGCGGTGCGGGGGGCAACGGGGGCGCCGGCGGCGCCGATGGCGGCGGGGTCAGCGGAGTGAAATTCAACGCGCCCGTCATTGAGGACAACTTCGACGTCCGCGGCGGCGCGGGAGGCAGCGCCACCACGACCGGCCCCGGCGGCGCGGGTGGTCCGGTGAAGGCGTCCACCTTCACCATCGGCAGCATCCTCGGGACGCCGGACAACAATCTCCTCGGTGGCACCGGCGGTGGCAGCAGCGGAGGCGGAGTGGCGGGTGTGGGCGGTGCCGTCGAGAATGTCGCGCTCTCCGTGGCGTTCCTGCCCTCGCAGCTTTTTGTCAGCGGTGGTGGCGGCGGCGCGGGCGCGGGCGCGGGCAGTATTGGCGGCGACGGTGGCGGGTTGCTCGGTGGAAAATTCACCATCAACGCCAGCCTCGCCGCCAACGCCAACCTGAGCTTTACCGGCGGTCTCGGCGGCAGCGGTTCGGCGACCGGCGGGGACGGCGGAGCGATCGTCAAGAACACCTTCACCATCCCCAATTCCTCCCAGATCAAAATCGAAGGCGGTGACGGCGGCAACGGCCTCGCCGCGGGCGGCGACGGCGGGCTCGGCGGAGGCGTCACCGGGGGGAACACGCTCACCGTCAAAGGGATCAACGCCGACGATCTCTTCGTCGGCGGTGGAGACGGCGGCGCCGGCGCGAATGCCGGAAACGGCGCGGCGGGTGGCCCTGTGAGCGATCTAAAAATCACGGTCAATTTCCTCGAAGACTCCTTCATCGCTGGTGGCAAGGGCGGCCTCGCCGGCAACGGCGGATCCGGGGGCAGGGGCGGCGACGCGCTGCGCATTTCGCAGACAGTGAAATTTGCCGAGTCGGGCATGGCCATCCTTGGCGGTGACGGCGGCCAGCGCAACGGCGCGAACCCCGGCATCGGCGGCGACGGCGGCGAAGCGCGCGACGTGAAGATGAACGTGGGGGGTGTTTACGACGCTGACCTCACCGTGAACGGCGGCGACGGCAAAGACTCCCT
>JANOAZ010000190.1:0-13344 GCA_031411395.1 Chthoniobacteraceae bacterium | reverse complement strand
CCCCGCCGCTCTCCACGCCCGGACTTTTTCGGCTGCTCGCATGGGTTCACTGGCGCTCGCTGCGGGCGCGCATCCGCTCAGCGGGCAGGGAATCCCCGCTCCTTTTCGTGGTCCTCGGGGCCTTCATCCTCGGTTACCTCGGCGTCGGCTACTGGCTCTTTCACGCCGGGCTCGGATACCTCTATCACTTCCCGCTCGTCGGCCCGCTGCTCTCCCAGCGCATCATCTATCTCATCTTCGGTTTCTTTTTCGTGATGCTGGTTTTTTCCAACCTCGTCATCGGCTACTCCACGCTTTTCAAAAACCGCGAGACGAGCTGGCTGCTTTCACTGCCACTCGCGCACGAAAACATCTACCGCTGGAAATTCCTCGAAGCCCTCGTCGTCTCGAGTTGGGCGCTCATTTTTCTCAGCGCCCCGATGATGATCGCCTACGGCCGGGTCCACGAAGTCGCGCCGATTTTCTATTTCCAGGTGGCACTCGCCTATCTGCCCTTCGTCGTGCTCCCCGCGCTCGTGGGTTCGTGGATCATCGTCTTTCTCGTCCGCATCCTCGCGCGGCGCGGCGTGCAGCGGATCGGCCTCGCGCTCGGGTTGATCGTGCTCCTGCTCCTCATCTTCGCGATCAAGCCGATCACCGATGCCGACGCGCTGGGCGGGCCGGATGTGCTTTCGTTCGATCAATTGCTCCGCCACACCCGGCTGAGCGTGCATCCCTTCCTCCCGAGCGCATGGCTCGCCCAATCCGTCCTCGCGTGGGGCGAGGGTCTCACGCAGCAAGGCACGTTTTCGTTTCTGCTCCTGCTCAGTTATGCGCTCATGGGTCTGCTGCTGGGGTTCGAACTCGTCGGGCGCTTTTTCTTCGCCAGTTGGACCCTCGCCCTCAGCTCCCGTGCGGAACGTTTCCAGCGCGAGGCGGAAGCCAAACGCCAGCGCGCGCAACAACGCGGTCTGCTCGAACGTGCCACCGATTTGCTCCGCCCTTTTTCGCCGCCCGCCGCCGCGCTCGTGCTCAAGGACGTGCGCCTCTTCTGGCGCGATCCCGCGCAATGGATTCAGTTCATGATCTTCTTCGGACTCCTCTGCATCTACGTGCTGAACCTGCGCAACGTCGCCTTCGATTTCAAAAACCCCTTTTGGGAAACGATGATCAGCCACCTGAATCTCGCGGCCTCCGCGCTCACCCTTTCCACCCTCACCACGCGCTTCGTCTTCCCGCAGTTCTCGCTCGAAGGGCGCCGCCTCTGGATCATCGGCCTCGCCCCCTTCGGCCTCGAAAAAGTCCTGCTCCAAAAATTTTGGATGAGCTGCCTCACCGCCACGAGCGTCACCACCGTGCTCATGATCGCCTCCAGCCTGATGCTCCATCTCGAGTGGAAAAGGGTCGCCTTCTTTGCCGTCGCGATCGGCCTGATGAGCGCCGCGCTCAGCGGCCTCGCCGTGGGCCTCGGCGCTCTCTTCCCGAACTTCAAGGAAGACAACCCGAGCAAGATCGTGAGCGGCTTCGGCGGCACGCTCTGCCTCGTCGTCAGCTTCATTTACATCACGCTCTTCGTCGCCCTCGCCGCGCTGCCGGATTTGCGGCGCGTCACGCACGCCGAAATTCCCCTCTCGGACATCGCCGCCTTAGGCTCCGCGCTTTTCCTCAGCCTGGTCGTTCTGCTCGTCCCGTTGCTCGCCGCAACTCGGCGAGTGAAAAATCTGGAAATCTAAAAGTGCGGTCCTAGACTCGCGCCCATCATGTCGGAACGCGCGCGCACCTCCAGAGACCCAGAACTTGAACTCCCAGACGAAGACGCCACCAGTGGCGAGCATCTCGACAACCAGGTGCAAAAGGCGCAGGAGCAACTCGTCGCGCTCAAACGCCAGCAGGAACAGATCGAAAAACAGAAGCGCGAGCTCGAGGAACTCAGCCGCCGGCAAGAGCAACTCGGGATCGGCCGGCAGGAGATGCTGGAGAAATTCACCCGCGCCATCGTCGTCCTCGAACGCGAGACTTACGAAGCGCAAAAACGCGTCGAGTTGCTGCAGGGGATTCAGGAATCCTTCAACTCGCACGTCGCCATGCTCGACTCGATCAACCCCAAGTCGTGGGAGGGTCTCGACATCAACAAGGAGCTGAACAAAGCCCTCAGTGCCGTGGACGATTCGCGCGCGGAGTATGCGAAGTCCATTCCCAAGATCAGCCCCGACACCAGCAACGAGGGCGGGGGCGATCCGGTCGCCGCGGGCGCAGGCTTCCAGCTCGACTACGCGGGCGCCGAGCAAAAGGATTTCACCTACTGGCTCAAGGCCGGCTTCGCTTTCACCCTGCCGCTGATCGGGCTCGGAGTGATCCTCATCGTCGTCCTCGTCGCCGTCTTCACGCGCCCGGCCTAGAGGTAAAAGGTTTCGAGTCTTCAGTCCCATGAGCCTCTTTTCCAAACCTCCGAGGAAGAGCGCAGCCACCGGCACCACGCCGCTCACCGCGAAACAGCGCGCGCTCCTGGAGGAGGAACAGAGGGTGAAAGCGGAAATGGAGCGCTGCACCCGGCTCGTCGAGGACGCCCCGCAACGCGCCGAAAAGATCCGCCGCGAACAGCGCGAGGAGCTTCTCCGCCGCGCTGCCATGACCCACAAAGGCATGGGCTCGGTCCGGATCATCGACCCTCGCGGCATCCTCGAAGTCAACGTCGGAGCGCCCGCCCAGCAGAAGCGCCTGCGCGCCGAACGACGCCAGGGGCGTCTGATGTTTTTCGTCCTGCTCCTGGCCCTGGCGGGCGCGATCCTCTATCTCTATTACACGGTGACGCGCGGGTAGCGGCGCAGTCCGCAGTCGACGGGTGTGGAGTGAAACGAGTGGCACGGAGCGCCCCATCGAAAAAAGTCATCCTGAGCTTGCGAAGGACCACTGACTTCCGTGGGCAGCGGCGGTGCGGAGCACGATGGCGCTCGCTCCGCACCGCCTCCGCCCGCGGACGCGAGAGATCCTTCGCAAGCTCAGGATGACAGGCGTTGGTTTGCGGCCAGCGGGTTTGCGCCCAGCGCGCGAGGGCTTCCGCCCCCTCACCTGCCCGGCGGCCAAACTTGCCTCTCCCCGCGTGCATCGCTACGGCTCGCGCATGAAAAAACTCCTCGCCGAATTTCTCGGCGCGTTCGCGCTCATTTTCGCGGGCACGGGCGCGATCGTCGTCGATCATGTGAGCGGCGGCGTCATCGGGCATTCCGGCATCGCGCTCACTTGGGGACTGATCGTCCTCGCGATGATCTACACGTTCGGCGACATCAGCGGCGCGCATTTCAATCCCGCCGTCACCCTCGCATTCGCCGTGGCCCGGCGGCTGCCCTGGCGTGAGGTGCCGGGCTACGTCGGAGCCCAATCACTCGGGGCGCTGGCAGCGAGCGGCCTCCTGCGAATCCTGTTCCCGACCGATCCGCTGCTCGGCGCCACGCTCCCGGCGGGGCCGGCGATGCAAAGCTTCATCCTCGAAATCGTGCTCAGCGCCGGGCTCATGCTCGTCGTCCTCAGCGTCAGCACCGGGGCGAAAGAAAAAGGCATCACCGCGGGCATCGCCGTCGGCGCGGTGATCGCACTCGAAGCGATGTTCGCCGGCCCGATCTGCGGCGCCTCGATGAACCCCGCCCGTTCGCTCGCCCCCGCCCTCGTGAGCGGACATTTCGCACATCTCTGGATCTATCTCACCGCGCCCGTGATCGGCGCGCTCCTCGCCGTGCCCCTCTGCCGTGCCGTCCGCGACCCAGGCTGCTGCGCCGCTGAGGGCTCGTGCTGACCGGATCGGAAATTCCCCTTTCCCAGCGCGCGCTTTTCCATCTCTACTACGCGCCCTTATGAGCGCCGCCTTCGATGTCCGTTACACCGCCCAACTCGCCCGCCTGAACCTGAGCGACGAAGAGGTCGCCAAGTTTCAGACCCAGCTCTCGCAGGTGCTCGAGTACGTGGAGAAGCTCAAGCAGGTGGATGTCACCGGCGTGGAACCCACCGCCCACGCCAACGAAGTCTTCAACGTCTTCCGCAGCGATGCCGCGCGCCCCTGGTTCACCCCCGCCGAAGCCCTCGCCAACGCCCCGCGCCAGGCTAACGATCTCTTCATCGTGCCCAAGGTCATTGAGTGAAATGACCAATGACCAATAATCGGATCCCACGCTCACTGATGCCCGCGGTAATTGGTCATTGATCATTTGCTTTCATGAACCTCCCCTCCCTCACCGTCGCCGACCTCCAGCAGAAGCTTCGTGCGAAAGAAGTCTCCCCCGCCGAAGTCCTCGACGCCATCGACGCCCGCATCACCGAGGTTGATTCCCGCATCCACGGCTACCTCTCCCGCGATCTCGCTGCTGCGAAGGAACTCGCCGCCACCGCCGACGTCTCGCTCCCGCTCGGCGGCGTGCCCATCGCGATCAAGGATGTGATCAACGTCCAGGGCGAGCAATGCACCGCCGGCTCAAAGATCCTCCAAAGCTACCGCTCGCCTTACGACGCCACGGTCATTCGCAAGCTGCGCGCCGCCGGCGCGATTCCCTTCGGCCGCTGCAACCTCGACGAATTCGCCATGGGCAGCTCCACGGAAAACTCCGCCTTCGGCCCGACCCTGAACCCGTGGGACACCACCCGCGTCCCCGGCGGCTCCAGCGGCGGCTCCGCGGCCGTCGTCGCCGCCGATGAAGCCTTCGCCGCGCTCGGCTCCGACACCGGCGGCTCCATCCGACAGCCCGCTGCCTTCTGCGGCATCGTCGGCCTCAAGCCCACCTATGGCCGCGTCTCGCGTTTCGGCCTCATCGCCTTCGCCTCCTCGCTCGACCAGATCGGTCCCTTCACCAAGACCGTCCGCGACTCCGGCCTCCTGCTCAACGCCATCTCCGGTAAGGACCCGCTCGACTCCACCAGCCTCGACGAGCCCGTGCCCGACTACACCGCGCGCCTCGGCCGCGACTTGAAAGGCATCCGCCTCGGCATCCCGCGCGAGTATTTCATCGACGGCATCGACCCGCAGGTCATGGCCGCCGTCCGCTCCGCGATCAAGCACTACGAAGGACTCGGCGCCGAGATCGTGGAAGTCTCACTGCCCAACACCGAGCACGCCGTCGGCGTCTATTACATCGTCGCGACCGCCGAGTGCTCCGCGAATCTCGCGCGCTTCGACGGCGTCCGTTACGGCCACCGCGCGCAGGGCGCCGCCAATCTCCTCGACCAGTACGGCCGCACCCGCGAGGAAGGCTTCGGCCCCGAAGTAAAACGCCGCATCATCCTCGGCACCTTCGTGCTCAGCAGCGGCTACTCCGAGGCCTACTACGGCCGCGCTCAAAAGGTCCGCACCCTCATCCGCCGCGACTTCACCTCCGCCTTCGAAAAGGTGGACGCCATCATCTGCCCCACCTCCCCCGAGGTTGCCTTCAAGGCCGGCGACCGCAGCGACGACCCGCTGAAAATGTATCTCGCCGACATCTTCACCATCGCCGCCAACCTCGCCGGCATCTGCGGCATCTCGATCCCCTGCGGCTTCGCGAATGTGGAAGGCACCCAGCTCCCCATCGGCCTCCAGCTTCTCGCCCCGCCCTTCGAAGAAGCGAAGCTCCTGCAAATCGCCCACGCCTACGAGCAGTCCACCGACTGGCACCGGGCGCGGGCCATTCGCTGAAGCCATCGTCTCCAAAGGCGGGCAGGGAACCGCGCCGCCAAGTCTCGACGGATTTCGGAAATTCAGAGCGCCACCTTTCCCCTATCGCCACTGGCGAGGCTCTCGACCGTCGTCTCGGATTGACGCATCCTTCGGGCTTGGCCGTTCACGGGAAGGTGTTCACGCTGGAGCCCATCCATTCCACGATATGAAATCTCCCCGCTACATTCGCACCGTCACCGCCACCCTCGCGAGCATCGCCGTGCTGCTCACCGCAGGCTGCACCACCACCAATCTCTGCCAGCTCCGCGATTCGAATACCGGGCAGCTCATCCCGCCGACTTTCACCGGCACGATCGGCACGGCGGAGGTCAAGAAGGGCCTGGAGCGCCCCGTCACACTGCTCTCGGTCAACACCACGACCTGCGAGGGGTTCGACCGGGTCGTCTTCGAATTCAACACGCCGGCCACCCCGGGTTACCACGTGAGTTATATCGACAAACCCATCCGCCAATGCGCCTCCGGACAGACCGTCCCGGTGGCAGGCGATGCCTGGCTCGAAGTGCGGATGATCCCCGCGCAAGCGCACACCGACGCAGGTCAGCCGACCATCGCGCAGACCAACCGCACCGTGAACCTCACCAACCTGCGCCAGCTCGTCCAGACCTGCGACTTCGAAGGCCACGTCACCTGGGTCCTCGGTGTCGGCAACCCGAAGCGCTTCCGCGTCGTCGAACTCACGAACCCATCGCGGATCGTGGTGGATGTGAAGCAATAAGGGCGAGACTAGGACTTGTCCCGCGGGCTTTCATTTTGGGGGGCCATGCGCCACCCCGATCAGCTTATGAAATCAACCGCGCTGCTCCTGGCTGCCCTACTCGCGCTGCTCGCGCCGAATGTCTTCGCCGAGGACAAGCTGCCGCGCGTCGCGGAGACCTTCGAGATCGATGGGCACAAAGCCTTCGTCTATCCCGCGCCCGAACCGGCGCAGGGAAAGCCGTGGCTGTGGTATGCGCCGGCATTGAAGGGCGTGTCGCTCGTCGGACGGAAGTTATATTTCGAAAGCCTGATGCACGCGGGGATCAGCATCGCGGGATTCGATCTCGGTGAAGTGCGCGGTTCGCCGGCCAGCACCGCGAAGTTTAGTACCTTCCACGAGGAGATGGTCCGGCGCGGCTGGTCGCCGAAACCGATCCTGCTAGGCCAGAGCCGCGGCGGCATGATGATGCTCGCCTGGGCGGTGCGAAATCCCGACAAGGTGCGCGCGTTTGTCGGCATCTACCCCGTGTGCAATCTCGCGAGTTGGTCGTTGAAGAACTCCAAAGCCGCCACGCTCGCCGACTTCGCCATGCCCGAGAACGACCTCGTCGCCAAGCTCAGCCAATTCAATCCGATCGACAACCTTCAAGGACTGCTCGCGAATAAGGTGCCGATGTTTGTCGTGCATGGCGATTCCGACATCGTGGTGCCATACGAGGACAACACCCGCCTGCTGAAAGAACGCTACGAAGCCGGCGGCGGGCAGATCACCGTGAAGCTCATTCCCGGCGAAGGACACAAGGTCTCGCCGTCGTTCTTCGAATGCCAGGAGTTGGTGGACTTCGTGATCGCCCACGGCACGAAGTAATCACGGGGACGGCCCAGGAAATCCCGTCTCATCGTCATACTCCTCCCCACTCCAACGCGTTCGCTCGCTATGAAACCCGGGGTGCTCCTGCTGCTCTCCTCGATCGGACGGTCGCGAACGATCCAGCAGGCGCGACCCGTGCCGTGGTTACTTCGCCGGAGGTGTGGCTTTGCTTTTCGCGACCGCGAGGCGATCGGTTTTTTGACGGCGCTTGGCGCGCTTCTTTACGTTGTCGCTGCCTTTATTGTGTCCCATAGGCGTGCACCTGACACTCACATGGCGGCAATACCAAGAGGATTCGCCGCTTCGCCCGTGAAAAAGTCTCGCCCCTTCCAGCACTTGACTCCCAGATCGGTCGCGGGCCAAATGCGCGCTCGCTTTCGCGAAAATACCTCGCTCGTTAAACCCTAAATCCACTTCGTCATGCCCCGCTTCGGCCTCAATACCTTCCTCTACGCCAGCCCCTTCACCAACGACAGCGTGAAGCTTTTCCCCAAGCTCAAGAAGTGGGGCTTCGAGACCGTGGAGATTCCTGTGGAAGCGCTCGAGCATATCGATCCGGCGAAGGTGAAGGCGGCGGCCGACAAGGCCGGGCTGAAGATCGGCAGCATCTGCGCATGCATGGGGCCCGGGCGCGATTTCCGTGGCTCGGCGGAAGATCAAAAGGCGGCCACGACCTATGTCCGCGGCCTCATCGACCAGGCGGCAGCGCTGGGCTGTCCCTCGATCATCGGACCGCTCTATTCCGTGGTGGGGCTGATCGGGCCGCACGATGACGCTGAGAAGAAGCAGCAGTTTGACCTCGTGGTGAAGAACCTCAAGCCGCTCGCCAAATACGCGGAGCAGAAGGGCGTGCAGCTTTGCATCGAACCGCTGAACCGCTTCGAGACCGACTTTCTCAACACCTGCGACCAGGGATTGAAGCTGATCAAAGCCGTGGGCTCGAAAGCGGTGAAGCTGCACCTCGATACTTTCCACATGAACATCGAGGAGAAAAATCAGGCCGCCGCGATCCTGAAGGCCGGCAAGAATCTCGCGCACTTCCACGCGTGCGGCTGCGACCGCGGCACACCGGGCGGGGATCACATCGACTGGAAGCCGATCGTCGCGGCGCTGAAAAAAATCGGCTACAAGGGCGACGTGGTGATCGAGAGCTTCACCACCGACGTAAAGGTGATCGCACGCGCGGCGGCGATCTGGCGGAAGATGGAGCCGAAGCGCGACGACATCGCCGTGAAGGGTCTCGCGAACATGAAGAAGGTGTTCGGGAAAAAGTAGGACCTCGGGCCGCGTCAGCGCAGCCGATGTCGCCCGCCGCAAAAGGCGGGTTCAGGTGTGTCGTTTTCCTTGCGACCCCCGCCGCAAACCCAAGCGTTTCCAAACGCAAGGATCGCGGCTAGGTTGCGCCCCCCAAAAAGCATGCACATCCGATCAGCGACATTTCAGATCAGCGCGCCGGACCTGGCATCGTGTCCGGCATCATGCTTGCCGGAGTTTGCATTCATCGGGAGGTCGAATGTCGGGAAGTCGTCCTTGCTCAACATGCTCGCAGGCGGAAAAGACCTCGCGAAGGTTTCCCCGAATCCGGGACACACGCAGTTGATCAATTTTTTCTCGATGAACAAGGCATGGAGTCTTGTGGACCTGCCCGGTTACGGATTCGCGAAGGCGCTCAAAGCGGTGCGGGACGGGTTCCCGGAGATGATCGCCAGCTATCTGAGTGGGAGGAGCAACCTCGCCTGCGTCTTTGTCTTGATCGACTCCCGACACACCCCTCAGCAGATCGACCTCGATTTCGTCCAATGGCTGATGGATGGCCGCGCGCCCATGGCGCTGGTCTTCACCAAGACGGACATGGCGAAGGCGAGTCAGGTGAAGAAGAACATCGAGCTATTCGAGGCGCAGATCTCGGAATGGGGCCGGGAACTGCCCGTGGTGTTCACCACCTCTGCCAAGACGAAATCGGGGAGGCCGGAACTGCTGGAGTTCATCGAAATGACCTTGGGATGCAACGAAGCACCCCGCTCTTGAAAAGGATGCCCAGGATCTGATGACCAAGGTGCTGAGCTTGGAAGACATTGGTTGGAATGCTGCGTTCGCGGAAGAGTTCGCTCCTTACCGCAAGGAGGGCTGGAAACCGGCGCGGCTGATCCGGGATAACAAGATCACTTATGGAGCTCTCCTGGAAGGTGGGGAGGAGTTGGAAGTCACGATGAGCGGCAAGGTCTATCATGACGCAGAGACCGATGCTGAGATTCCCGCGGTCGGCGATTGGGTGGCCTTGGAACTCGGGGGCGAGGATGGCGAAACGATGATCCGGGCGCGCCTGACGAGACAGACCTGCCTGTCACGCAAGATGTCCGGCAGGAGCACGGAGGAACAAGTCATCGCCGCTAACGTCACTGTCGTGGTGGTGGTGACCGATGCAGGTCCGGACCTCAGTCTCAGGCGGATGGAGCGCTACTTCGCCATCATCGGGAAAAGCGGCGCGAAGGCCGTGGTGCTGGTGAATAAGTCCGATCTTTTCCCAGACCGCCAGAACCAGGAAGCGGCGGAATCCATCCGCGCGCTCAGTCCGGAGGCCGATGTGCACATCACCAGCGCGGAGAAAGGGTCGAGCCTGAAGGTGTTGCGACAATATCTCCAACGCGGAGTCTCCATGACCCTGGTCGGCTCAAGCGGGGTCGGGAAATCGTCGGTGATGAACTATCTCCTCGGCGAGGATTTCCAATGGACCGACGAGGTCAACGAGACCACCGGCAAAGGGCGGCACAGCACCACCGCGCGCGAGTTGATCGTCCTGCCCGGGGGCGGCATCCTGATCGATAACCCGGGCATTCGCGAGGTCCACATGTGGACGGATGAGACGACATTGCGCGAGCGGTTTGCCGACATCGAAGCACTGGCGGGGCAGTGCAAGTTCCATGACTGCAAACATGGCACGGACGCGGGCTGCGCGATCCGCACCGCAATCTCAGCCGGGACGCTGGAATCCGCGCGCTTCGAGGGTTATCGCAAGCTGGAAGAAGAAATCGAAAAACTCCGTGCCAGCCGCAAGAAGCGGCAGACGACCGGGGATCGGCACCTTCGGCGGGCACAACAGAGCAAAGCCCGAAAGTATGCCGAGCGCAGCGATCCGGATGGCGAATATGGGGCGCTCCGCCGGTGAGCGTTATCCGTAACGCAACGCCTCGATCGGGTTGAGCCGCGCCGCCTTGAAGGCAGGAAAAAGCCCGGCGAGAATTCCCGCCGCGACACTGAAAGCGAAGGCCAGCATCATGCTGTCCATGGTAATCACGGGCGTGTTGTCGGCCGTGGATAGCGCCACGATCATCTTCACGAGCAGGACCGACGCGGCCAATCCCGCCAGGCCGCCGAGGACGGCGACGACCACGCTCTCGACGAGGATCTGCGCGAAGACGTCGAAGAAGGTCGCGCCGATCGCCTTGCGAATGCCGATTTCCCGCACCCGCTCGGTGATGCTCGCGAGCATAATGTTCATGATCCCAATGGCGCCCGCGAGCAGGCTGATCGCCGAGATGATCCCGCCGCTCATCCGCGCGTTGCGGATCGCCTGGTTGATGCTTTCGAGGTTGTTCTCCTGGGTGGCGAAGGTGAAGTCCTCGATGCCGTTGTGGGTGGCGAGCAGGACGTTGCGCGCTTGCGCGAGCGCCGGTTCGAGGTCGGCGAGATCGGTGACTTTGAGGTCGATGTCGGAGAGTGTGGGATCGGGAATGCCGTTCAAACCACTGGTCGAGCGGAAGCGCAGCCACATCGTGTTCATCGGGATGTAGGCGGTCATGTTTTTGCGATCAAACGCCCAATGGCTTCGCGACGAACCGCCGCCTCCATAGCCGGGCCGGCCGCGCGCGACCCCGGATTTCTTTTCCACCTCGGGCGACTCCCGGGCCTGCTCGCGCTTCTTCCGGTCCTGCTCGCTCTCGTAGTGCGCAAACATCCCGATGATCGTGAATGTCTGCCCGTTGATCTGCACTCGCTCCCCGAGCGGCACGACCTCGCGCCCCAACTGTTCCGGTGAGCCAAACAACGCGTCGCGAATTCCCGTCCCGATCACGCACACCGCGTTGGCTCTTTCCTCATCGAGTTCGTTGAAGAAACGCCCGTGCTCGAGTTGATGAAGGTTCATCTCCAGGACGACTGGCCAGACGCCGACGAACTCGGCTGGCTTCACGCGCAGATCACCGCGCGACATGAGCACGCGCTCCAGAGCCATCTCCGGCGAGACCATGCGAATGAGCGGGGCGCTCCGGCGCAGCGCTTCGACATCGCGGATCGTGCGGCCCGGCGCTTGATCGGAGAGATGACTCTGCCAGACCGGCACCGGCGCTTCGCGGGTCAGCACCTTGTCGAGTCCGCCCAGCGCGATCATCGCTTCCTTCATCCCGTTCTCCATGCCCTTCACGATCGCGGACATGGCCACGAGGCTGGAGACGCCGAGGACGATGCCGAGCATGGTGAGCAGCGAGCGGAATTTGTGCGCAAAGATTTCGCGCAAGCCGACGAAGATGGCGTTGAGGAAAAACACGCTCAGGGAAACTCGCCCTGGAGGGCCTCGCTCCGTCGAGGCCCAAACATCGGCGCGGGCGAAGGCGGGCGGATGGTGAAACCGGGACGCAACGCTGCTGAAGACCACCGCTCCACCGCCGCTGCCCACACCGGACGATGGGCCTCGACGGTGCGAAGCCCTCCATGCGGAATTTGGGCTGCGAACTTTCCCTCACTCATACCGCAGGGCCTGGATCGGGTTGAGCTTCGCCGCCTTGATCGCCGGAAAAAGCCCGGCGAGCACCCCCACTGCAACGCTGAAGGCGAACGCGAGCATCATGCTGTCCACGGTGATCATCGGCGTGTTTTCAGTGGGCGACATCGCTACGAGCAGCTTCACCAGCATGCTCGAGGTGAAGAGCCCGGCGATGCCGCCGATGATCGCGATGACCACGCTCTCGACGAGAATCTGCGTGAAGACATCGAAGAAGGTCGCGCCGATCGCCTTGCGAATGCCGATCTCACGCACGCGCTCCGTGATGCTCGCGAGCATGATGTTCATGATCCCGATGCCGCCGACGAGCAGGCTGATCGCCGAAATGATCCCGCCGCTCATCCGCGCATTGCTGATCGCCTGGGTGATGCCTTCGGACCAGTTTTCCTGGGTGCGAAAGGAAAAATCTTCGATGCCTTTATGGGAATGCATCAGGACGTTTTTGGCCTGCTGAAGCGCCTCGTCCATCTTGTCGATGTCCGCGATCTTGATCGAGAGCGTGGAGAGGCGCGGGTCGGGAACGAACTCCGGATTACCCGTGGTGCCGATCGAACTGCTGCTCGTGCTGCTGCCGCTGCTCCGACTGCCACCGGATGACGAGCCGCCGAAACTGCTGGCCGACGCGCCGGTCGCAGCGCGGAATCGCAGCCACATCGTGTTCAGCGGGATATAGACGGTGTTGTTCTTGAGATCGAAAACAAAGCCGCCCGGCGAGCGGCTGCTGCTGCTCTTGCTCCCGCTCATGCTGCCGTAGCCACGGCTGCGCTCCGGTCCGCTCTTCGTCTCCACGGGCTCCTTCGTTTTCATCTCGCGGAGCTTCTTGTCCTGCTCGCTCTCGTAGTGCTCGAACATGCCGATGATCTTGAAGCGCTGACTGCTGATATTGACGAACTCGCCGATGGGAATGACTTCGCGTCCGACCTGCTCCGGCGAGCCGAAGAGCGCGTCGCGAACGGCGGTGCCGATGACGCAGACGTTGCGCGCATTCTCATCGTCGAGTTCGTTGAACATCCGCCCGTGCGCGACCACGTGCTGGTTGAGTTCGACCGAATTGGGCCACGTCCCGATGAAGTTCCATGGGTTCACATTCTTGCTCCCGTTGCTCATCGTGATATTCCGCGAGCGCATTTCCGGCACGACCATGGTGACGAGCGGCGCGCTGCGCAGGAGTGCGTGGACATCGCTCATCGTCGTACCCACCGCCTGATCCGCGAGGTGCTGCTGCCAGACGGGAATATCCTGCTCCTCGACGCGCACCTTTTCCAAACCACCGATCGCGATCAGGGCTTCCTTCATTCCATTCTCCATCCCCTTCACCAGCGC
>JANOAZ010000189.1:0-22824 GCA_031411395.1 Chthoniobacteraceae bacterium | reverse complement strand
GTTGAAATTTTCCTCCAGCGAAAAGCAGATCGCCGAGGACATCGTCCCCGAGATCGCGCAGCGGCTCACCTTCATGGGCCAGGTGGGCCTCGACTATCTCGCGATGAATCGCTCCGCGAAGACGCTGAGCGGCGGAGAGTCACAGCGCATCCGGCTCGCGGCCCAGCTCGGCTCGAACTTGCGCGGCGTGCTCTACGTGCTCGATGAACCCACGATCGGCCTGCACGCACGCGACAATGAAAAGCTCCTCGACACGCTGGAGGCGCTGAAGGCGAAGGGCAATTCGCTGGTCATCGTCGAGCACGACGAAGACACGATGCGGCGCGCGGATACAATCATCGATCTCGGCCCCGGCGCGGGCTCGCGCGGCGGTGCGGTGGTGGCGCAAGGCACCATCGAGGAGATTCAGAAAGTCGCGGCGTCGATGACGGGGAAATATTTGCGCGAGCCGCTGAAACATCCGACCCGCGGCGAGCGCCGTTCCTTGAAAGACGTGAAACGCTGGCTGGAGGTGAAGGGCGCGGACCTGCACAACCTCAAGGACGTGGACGTGAAGTTCCCGATCGGGCGGTTGAGCGTGGTCACGGGCATTTCCGGCTCGGGCAAAAGCACGCTGATGCGCGGGGTGCTGAAGCCGGCAGTGGCGGCGCGAATCGGAAGGAAGCCGCAGATGCGCGCAGATGAAACGCAGATGAAGAAGGCGAAAATCCGTGCGCCATCCGTGGCCATCCGTGGCTCAAAAAACGAGCCACTCAAGGAGGTGCGCGGCGCGGAATATCTCGAAGCCATTTACGAAGTGGATCAGTCGCCGATCGGCAAGACCTCGCGCTCGACACCCGCGACTTACATCAAGGTCTTCGACGAGATCCGCGCGCTCTTCGCGCAGATGCCGCTCGCGCGCATCCGCGGCTACACCGCGAGCCGCTTCTCGTTCAATGCCGAGGGCGGCCGCTGCGAGACGTGCCAGGGGCAGGGCGTGATCAAGGTGGAGATGAATTTCCTGCCGACCAGCTTCACGCCTTGCACGGACTGCCACGGTCGCCGCTACAACGCCGCCACGATCGAGGTGCAATACAACGACCGCAGCATCGGCGACGTGATGGAAATGACGCTCGAGCAGGCCGCCGAGTTCTTCGCCGCGCAGCCGAAGATCCACCGTCCGCTCGCGCTGCTCTGCGACACGGGCCTCGGCTACCTCAAGCTCGGCCAGCCCAGCCCGACGCTCAGCGGCGGCGAAGCGCAACGGCTCATGCTGGTGAGCGAACTCACCCGCGGCCTCGGACGCGCCGTCACTTCCCGCCTCCGGCAAAATCGGGAACCGAAATCGACGCTCTATCTTCTCGAAGAGCCGACCATCGGCCTGCACATGGCGGACGTGGCCGACTTGCTCAAGGTCTTCCATCGGCTCGTCGACGAAGGGAACACAGTGATCGTGATCGAGCACAACCTCAGCCTCATCGCCGATGCCGACTACATCGTGGACATCGGCCCCGAAGCCGGCGACGCGGGCGGCGAACTCGTCGCGTGCGGCACGCCCGAGGAAGTGGCGAAGAGCAAGCGCAGCCGCACCGCGCCGTTTTTGCAAGCAGTGCTGAGGTAGTGCGTCGCGCCTGTGGCTGGCATGCATCGTGTTCACTCTGCGGGACACCATGCAGACCGAGCCCAATCTCCAGCCTTCACGAAATACCATCGCAATGCCGGGACTGCGGCCGCCGGCGCCTTCGACGGCGACACCCGTGCGCCCGAATATCGCGGGGGTGCCGGGCGCTGCGGGGCCGCGCACGTTTTCCTTCGACCAGATGGTCGCCACGATGCTGTCGGAAAATGGCGGCGCATCAGACCTGCTCTTCGTGGTCGGGCGGCCACCGCAGGTCGAGGAGCACGGAAAGCTGAAGGGGGTGCAGATCGAAGGAATGTGGCCGGCGCTGGCTCCGGCGCATGTGGAGGCGATTTCAGGCAAATTGATGGCCGGAAACGAGCGGCTCGCGGCGGACTTCAAGAACAACGGCTCGTGCGATACGAGCTACACCGTGGAGGGACTGGCGCGGTTCCGGGTGAACATTTTCAAGAATAACGGCAATCACGCGATCGTGATGCGCAAGCTGAGCACGAAGATCCCGACGCTGAACGGGCTGGGCCTGCCGGAGATCTTTCGCGAGATGATCAAGGAAAAGACCGGGCTGATCTTCGTGACCGGCGCGACCGGCAGCGGCAAGACGACGACGCTGGCGGCGATGCTCAATGAGATCAATCAGGAGCACGAATATCACATGGTGACGCTGGAGGATCCGATCGAATTTCTGCATCCGCACCAGAAGGCGACGTTCAGCCAACGCGAGCTGGGCAAGGATTTCTCGGACTTCGCAGTCGGGCTGCGTGCAGCGTTGCGGCAGGCGCCGAAGGTGATTCTCGTGGGTGAAATTCGCGACCGGGAGACGATGGAGATCGCGCTCACGGCGGCGGAGACGGGACATGTCGTGTATTCGACGCTGCACACGATCAGCGCGGCGCAGTCGGTGAATCGCGTGATCGGGATGTTTTCCGTGGAGGAGCAGGAGCAGGTGCGCCAGCGGTTGGCGGACACGCTGCGCTTCGTGGTGAGCCAGCGGCTCGCGCCGAAGGTCGGCGGCGGCCGGCTGATGGTGAGCGAGATCATGGGCTCGAACCTGCGCACGCGGGAGGCGATCCTGCTGGGCGAAGGCGAGGTGCGGAATTTCCACGAGATCATCGAGTCCAGCTCGCAGGCGGGCTGGCACAGCTTCGAGCAGTCGCTCACGAAGCTGTTCGCCGAAGAGAAGATCACGGAGGAAACGGCGATGCTCTACAGTGTGAACAAATCGGCCATGCGCCGCGCGATCGACATGGCGAAGAAGACGATGCAGCCGCACGATTCGGCGCCCTCGGGGTTCCGGCTGAATCTCGAAAGCCTGCATAATCCCCACGGGCCTGCGGGCGGCCAAAAGCCGCCACCGCTCCCGACTTAGGCGGACTCCCGCACTTGATCGGTGCGTCTCAATCAAGGGTGGGCGATGATGGCGCTCGAATTCCAATGATCAACGCGAGACGCAGATTCAAAACAGCAGTCCTGCTGCTGGCGGGCGCGGTGCTGCTGCTGGGCGCATGGTGTGGCGTCTTCTGGCGATGGGTGCCGCGTGTGGAAACATTCGCCGCTGAGCCCGGCAGCGTCTCGGACCAGGCGTTCGTTCGCCTGCATGAAGCCGCTCCAGGTGACGACGGTGCGGCACTCCAAAAACGCGCCGAAGCCATCCTGAGCCGTCCCATCATCCTACTGACCGAGAAGACCAACCGCGCGGCTTCCGGCGATCCGCACGACTACGTCAGCTTGTCCATCTACTGGTGGCCCAATCCCATCACGCGGCGACCGTATCTTCATCACGATGGGCAGCGCAATCCCGAGGCAAAGAACTACGATGCGTCGAAGCTGACCCGGGTGGTCGGCGAGGTGGAAACGCTCGCCGCAGCCTTCACCGCGACCAGGGATGCTCGATTTGCCAAACGCGCGCGCGAGCAACTGCGCGTGTGGTTCATCGCGCCTGAGACGCGGATGCATCCGCATCTGACCTTCGCGCAAATGATGCCCGGCTGGGCCGCAGGAAGCCGCCAGGGCATCATCGAAGGCCTGCCGCTCACGACGCGACTGCCTGATGCGGTCGCGCAGTTGCCGCTCTCCGCCGACGAGCGCCACGCCTTGCGGGAGTGGTTCGGGCGCTACCTCGCATGGCTGCGTCACAGCAGCGCAGGTCAGAGCGAGCACGCGCGCCCGAACAACCACGGCACGTGGCACGATGTGCAGGTCGCCTCGCTCGCCACGGCTCTCGGCATGAGCGAACTGGCGGAGAAAACCGTGCGCAAATCGCTCCAGCGGATTGAGACGCAATTCCTCGCCGATGGCCGCCAGCCGGAGGAGCTGCGCCGCACCAAGTCCTTCGACTACTCGCGCTACAATCTCGATGCGTGGCTGCATCTGGCGGCGCTGGGCAAACCTTTTGGCATTGAGGTCTGGCATCAGCGCAACGCACGCGGCGCATCGCCGAGCACGGGACTGAGCTACCTCGAAGCGAACGTCGCCGCCTGGCCGCATCCGCAACTCGCGCGGCCTCGCGCTCAAGCACCTGAACTTCGAAAAAAATAGGCGGACGGAAGAAGTCGTGCGAATCGAGTCGCCGCGCCGCCCCCGAAGGAAGACGAACTCCTCGCTATCCACAAAGCCCTCGACGCTCTCCCCGCGCATGACCCGCGCAAAGGCCGAACTGGTGATGTTGCGATCCTTCGCCGCATTCTCGTTCGACGAGGCCAACGGCGTGTCTGGCATCTCCGTGCCTGCCGCCATCCACGACGGGCGCTGCGCGCGGGCATTGGTTTCCGGGAGATTGGTGTCGCGAAGGAACACGGAGAGACGCGGGTATTGCCCGCTGCTTTCTGAAAGCCGCACAGAATTTTTCCTGAAAAAGCACTTGCGGCTTTTGCGCCCCCCGACTAAACACACCTCCCCTTTCGCGCTCTCTGAGTGTTCGTCACTCACGCTCTCGCGGCTCCGGTCAACCGGCGGCTACGACATGTGTGGCGGCTGATCTGAGCGACGCGAAAAGGAAAATGCGGTTCGCGAAGAATATTGCTTGCCCGTCAGGCGAAAACTCCTAGTGTCCGCGCTCCCCGCTCCCGATGGGTCGTAGAAAAGCCCGTCTCAGCGGGGTTTCTAGTCCCCGGATATCGCGGGGAAATGCAGTTCCGAACGACCAAACTTTCACATGCCAACGATCAACCAGCTTGTCCGCAAAGGACGCAAAAAGGTTTCGATTAAATCGAAGTCCCCGGCGCTGACTAATTGCCCCTTCCGTCGCGGCGTCTGCACGCAGGTCATGACCCGCACGCCGAAGAAGCCGAACTCGGCCCTTCGCAAGGTCGCAAAGGTCCGTCTGACCAATGGCTACGAGGTGATCGCTTACATTCCCGGTGAAGGGCACAATCTCCAGGAGCATTCGATCGTCCTCGTTCGCGGTGGCCGCGTGAAGGATTTGCCCGGCGTTCGTTACCATATCGTCCGCGGCACGCTCGACGCCCTCGGAGTGGATGGCCGTCGTCGGAGCCGCTCGAAGTATGGCGCCAAGCGTCCGAAGAAGGGCGCCGAGGCCGAAGCCGCGAAGGGCGCCAAAGGCAAGAAGAAATAAGCAGCCGAATTTTCACTCTCACTCACCATGTCACGTCGTCGTCGCGTTATTCATAAGGAAGAGAAGCTGGATGCCCGCTATGGCAGCCCCATCGTCGCGCGCCTCATCGCCAGCGTGATGCAGAGCGGCAAGAAGTCGCTTGCGGAGCGGATCGTATATACCGCGATCGAAGATACCCGCACTGGGACCGACGCAGTTGACCCTCTCGAGATCCTGCACAAGGCAATCGACAACGTGAAGCCCCGCCTCGAAGTCAAGAGCCGCCGCGTGGGTGGCGCGACCTACCAGGTGCCAATGGAAGTGCCGCCTGCCCGCCAGCTCGCCCTCGCAATGCGCTGGATCGTGGGTTACGCCCAAGCCCGCAAGAATCAGCCCCTGATGAAAGCCCTGGCAACCGAACTCAAGGAAGCAGCCGCCGGTCAGGGTAACGCCATCAAGAAGCGCGACGATACCCATAAGATGGCTCAGGCAAACCGCGCTTTCGCCCACTTCCGGTTCTAATTAGTTTTCGTATGTCCACGGCTGCATCAGTTACGACCAATCCCAATTCGCCGAACCGGCAGTATCCGCTCGAGCGGACCCGGAACATCGGCATTGCCGCGCACATCGATGCGGGCAAGACCACGCTCACGGAGCGCATCCTTTTCTACACCGGCATGATCCACAAGATCGGTGAAGTGCATGAAGGCACTACGGTCACCGACTGGATGGAGCAGGAACGCGAACGCGGCATCACCATCACCTCCGCAGCAACGACTTGTTTCTGGCAGCAACGAAAGGAGGAGGGTCGCGTCTATAAGGCCTACGAAGGCATCAAGATGCGAGTCAACATCATCGACACTCCCGGTCACGTGGATTTCACGGCCGAGGTCGAGCGCTCGCTCCGCGTGCTCGATGGTGCGATCGCCGTATTTTGTGGCGTCGCCGGTGTGCAACCGCAGTCCGAGACGGTGTGGCGTCAGGCGACGAAGTACAACGTTCCACGTATCGCGTTCGTTAATAAGATGGACCGCACGGGGGCCAACTTTAACAACGCGATCAACGATATGCGGACCAAGCTCCGCGCGAACGCCTGGCCCGTGCTGATTCCGATCGGCGCGGAAGATCAACTCAAGGGTCAGTACGACGTCATTAACAGGAAGGCGATCATCTATCTCGATGACGAGAAGATGGGCTCTAACTACCGAATCGAAGATCTTCCCGAAGAAGCGAAGGAGTTGGTGGACAACGCCTATAACGACCTTGTAACTGCGATCTCCGATCTGGATGACGAGATCGGTGAAGCTTTCCTCGAGGAAAAGCCGATTACGATCGAGATGCTGAAAGCCGGCATTCGGCGGCAGACGATCGCCAACAAGTTTGTCCCAGTCGTCGGCGGCTCAGCCTTCAAGAACAAAGGCGTCCAATACCTCGTCGATGCAGTCATCGACTATCTGCCCAGCCCGATCGACATTCCGCCGGCCAAAGGGATGGACCCCGACACGCTCGCCCCGATTGATGCGGTCACTGACGACAACGCCAAATTCTGCTCCCTCGCGTTCAAGCTCTGGACCGACCCCTTTGTCGGGAAACTCGTCTTCTTCCGCGTTTACAGCGGGAAAGTCACCAAGGGCGACACGATTTACAATCCCCGTACAAACAAGCGGGATCGCATCAGCCGCCTGATCCAAATTCAAGCAGACAAGCGCGAGGATATTGACACTATCTACTCAGGTGACATCGCCGCCATCGTCGGCATTAAGAACGTCACAACCGGAGATACGCTCTGCGACGAGGATCACGCGATCCTTCTCGAGCCTCCATCCTTCCCTGATCCGGTTATCTCGATGTCCATCGAGCCGAAGACGAAGCTCGATCAGGAAAAAATGGGTATCGCTCTCCAGCGCCTCGCTGAAGAAGACCCGACCTTCCGTGTCCACACCGACGAGGACACCGGCCAGACGATTATTGCCGGCATGGGCGAGTTGCATCTCGAAATCATTCGTGACCGCATGCTCCGCGAGTTCAAGGTCGATGCCAACTCCGGGAAGCCCCAGATCGCTTACCGCGAAACCATCACCGCCCCAGCGATGGGCGAAGGCAAACTCATCAAGCAATCCGGGGGTCGGGGTCAATATGGCCACGTCATCGTCAACGTGCGTCCGGGCGAGCGCGGCAAAGGCCTGGTTGTGGAGAACAAGGTCGTCGGCGGCACTATCCCGAAGGAATACATCCCTGCCTGCAAGAAGGGCGTGGAAGAAGCAGTCCTCAACGGTGTCGTCGGAGGCTACCCTGTGATCGATGTCGAAATCGACATTATCGACGGAAGCTATCATGACGTCGATTCCAATGAACTCGCGTTCAAAATGGCCGCCATCTTCGCAGTCAAGGACGGCTTCAAGAAAGCCGGTGCCATTCTCCTCGAGCCGATCATGAAGGTCGAGAACAGCACGCCTGAGGAATATCAGGGCGACATCATGGGCGATCTCAGCCGCCGGCGCGCGAGCATCAAGGGCATCGAGGCGAAGAACAATCTCTCCATCATCAACGCGGACGTTCCGCTGGCCGAAATGTTTGGTTATTCGACAGCGATTCGCTCCCTCTCCAAAGGCCGCTCCAGTTACTCCATGGAGCCGTCCCACTTCGAACAAGTCCCGGCTCAAGTGCTCGCCGCGGTGCTCGATCAGAAGGCCAAGTAACCCACTGAATTTATGACCGGACAACGTATTCGCATCCGTCTCAAGGCTTTCGACTTCCGCATGCTCGACCAGTCGTCGGCGGAAATCGTGGAGACCGCCAAGCGCACTGGCGCCAAGGTCGCCGGGCCGATCCCGCTGCCCACGCGCATCGAGAAATTCACCGTGAACCGCTCCCCGCACGTGGACAAGAAGTCCATGGAGCAGTTCGAGATCCGCACCCACAAACGGTTGCTCGATATCATCGAGCCCACCGCCAAAACCGTGGACGAGCTCAAAAAGCTCAACCTCCCGGCCGGCGTGGACATCACCATCAAGATCTAACTTTACCTAACAAGCGAAAATGAAGATCGGATTGCTAGGCAAGAAAGTCGGTATGACGCGCGTTTATGACAAAGCGGGCAAGGCTACGCCCGTGACTGTCATTGAAGCGGGCGGCAACACCGCACTCCAAATCAAGAATGAGGACAACGACGGTTACGTCGGGGTTCAGGTCGGGTTCGACACGCAGAAGGAGCAGCGTGTCACCAAGCCACTTCTGGGACATTTTAAAAAGGCCGGCTCGGAGCCGAAGAAATTCATCCGTGAGTTTCGCCTTCCGGATGGGACGTCGCTCGAAGATGCGGTCGATCTCAACGTCACTCAATTCGCTCCTGGCGACGTAGTTGACGTGATCGGCCAGTCCAAGGGAAAAGGCTTCCAAGGTGTCGTCAAGAAGCACGGGATGCATGGCCAGCCAATGTCGCACGGCTCGATGATGCATCGGCGGAATGGCGCCATCGGCAATCGCTCCACGCCAGGCCGCATTTGGAAGAATATGGGCATGCCCGGCCACATGGGCGACGATCGGGTCACCGTTCAAAACCTCCACGTTGTCCAAGTCCGCCCGGAAGAAGGGGTGATCCTAATCAGCGGCGCGGTCCCCGGAGCAAACGGCAGCTATGTCGTCATCCGTCCCGCAAAGAAAGCAAAACCGGAGGCTGCGAAGTAATATATGGCCGCGAAAGTTCTCACAGTAGAAGCCGCCAAGGCAGCCAAGATCGATGTCGTCGAGAATGGCCGATACACTCAAGTCGTTCATGACACCGTCGTAGCGCTCCGCGCAAATCGCCGTAGCGGCACAGCCTCGGTGAAGACCAAGGCGACGGTGAGCGGATCTGGTGCGAAGCCTTGGCGCCAAAAAGGCACTGGTCGCGCGCGTGCTGGGTACAAATCCAGCCCCGTGTGGGTCGGTGGCGGCGTCGTCTTCGGTCCGCATCCGCGAGACTATTCGAAGAAGGTAGCCAAGTCGGTGAAACGTCTCGCGCTGCGGAAAGCTCTCAGCGAGCGGATCAAGAGTGGTGACGTCTTCCTGGTTGATGCCTTCGCTGTGAAGGAGTCGAAGACCAAGGCATTCCTCGCCGCACTGACCAAGATCACTGAGGAGCCAAAAACGCTGATTATTTCAGCAACCTTCGATCAACCCACTTACCTCGCTGCACGCAACGTGCAACCAACGCTGCTTATCACCGCAGCGGAAGTAAATACCGAGCAGCTTCTGAACTTCCGCAAGATCATCGTTACCAACGATGGCCTCGCCCAACTCGCCGAGCGCATCGCCAAGAAATGAACGAGCCCTACGACATCATCGACACGGTTCGCCTGACCGAAAAGGCCACCCTGCTCGCCGAGCGGGAAAACAAGTACGTTTTCCGCGTTCGCCCAAGTGCTACCAAGCTTCAGATCAAGCAGGCGATCGAGAAACTCTTCAAGAAATCCGTCGTCGCGGTGAATACCTGCAACTACGCGGGCAAGAAGAAACGCGAACGCACCGCCTCGTTTGGCCGCCAGGCTGACTGGAAGAAGGCAATCGTCACCCTTAAGAAGGGCGACAAGATCGAACTTGCTTAAGAATTAACGGATATGGCTCTCAAGACCTTTCGTCCTCTCACTCCGGCCAGTCGCTTCAAAGCGCTGCCATCGTTCGAGGAAATAACCAAGACCAAGCCCGAAAAATCGCTGGTCGAAACAAAACACAAGACCGGTGGGCGCAACAACAACGGTCGCATCACAACGCGCCACATTGGCGGCGGTCACAAGCAGAAATATCGGATCATCGACTTTAAGCGCAACAAGCGCGGGATCGAGGCTGAAGTGAAGGCAATCGAATACGATCCCAATCGCACCTGCCGGATCGCCCTGCTCCAATATACTGATGGCGTAAAGGCCTATATCCTTGCACCGGCCGGATTGAGCGTTGGCGACAAAGTGATCGCCGGGGATCAAGTCGAAGCCAAGATCGGCAATGCGCTGCCGCTGCGTGCCATCCCCCTCGGAACGTCACTGCACAACCTCGAACTCGTCGCGGGCCGTGGCGGACAGATCGCCCGCAGTGCAGGACAGCAAGTTATCCTGAATAACCGCGAAGCTGGCTATGCGTTGGTGAAGTTGCCGTCCGGCGAACTCCGCAAAATTCACGAAGAATGCTACGCGACTGTCGGCCAGGTCGGCAATGTCGAGCACATGAATGTCTCCTCCGGTAAAGCTGGACGCAGTCGCTGGCGTGGAGTCCGGCCGACAGTGCGCGGCATGGTCATGAACCCAATTGATCACCCGAATGGCGGAGGTCAGGGCAAATCCAAAGGTGGTGGTGGACGCCATCATCCGATGTCGCCGTGGGGTCAATTGGCCAAGGGCTTCAAGACCCGCCGGAAACACAAGACGAGCAACAACTTCATCGTCGAACGCCGTAAATCGAAGAAGAAGTAATCCCCTAACAGAATCTAACTAGAATATGGGTCGCTCTCTTAAAAAAGGTCCTTTCGTAGACGGTTATCTCTTCGAGAAAATCGACAAGATGAATGCTGCAGCCGTCAAAAAGCCGATCAAGACCTGGTCGCGCCGCTCGATGATTACGCCGGAGTTCGTCGGACATACGTTCCTCGTTCATAACGGCAAACTTTTTAACTCCGTCTTTGTGACGGAAAACATGGTGGGACACAAACTTGGTGAATTTTCGCCCACGCGAATCTTCAAGAAGCACGGGTCCCACACCGCGAAGGTTACCAAGTAACCGCGCATGACGGCTCAGTGTTGAGGAAATGAAATTCTCGACTCGTGGGCTGAAGTGCGCGGCGCTGGTCGCCGGGCTGTGCCTGATAACGGTCGCAAGACCGCTGGTGCATGCCGAAGGTTCTTTGTCAGACTTAGATATTGAATATAGCGAACTGAAAGTGACGCTTGAGAGAATCCTCGGCGAAAACAAACAGTTGCGCGAAGCTCTCGCCGAAACCGGCAAGTCCCTGGCCGACATGAGGAAATCCCTCGCGGCGACTAGCGGTGAAACCGAAGTTTTCAAGCGTCAGTCCATGGAGTTGAAACTCCGCATGGAAGCGCTTGGATTGGATCTGGCAGGCGGTAACAACGCCAAACTGGAGCAACGGCTGCTCGCCGCGGTGAGTGATCTCCGCGCGACAGGCCAGGAAAAGAAGAGCCTATCCGAGGCGCTGGCACGATTGTCCGATGCAGCCGCCATTTACGCAAAAAGCGCCACCGGTGCTCCCGCAGAAACCAGGCTGTCGCTCGAAAGCGAAATTCGCAATGCCAACAAAGCCCTGGGGATCAGTTCAAGTAACGCCCTCGACGCAATACCGGTGCTGTCCACGATCACCGATGCGATCGCGATTAGCGTCAAAGAGGAACTCTCACTAATCATCATCAACCTCGGCAGCAAACAGGGCATCAAAGTAGGAATGCCTTTCCGAGTCGTCCGCGGTAAAACCTTCATTGGGACCGTTCAGGTTGTGGACGTGCGCGAGAAAATCGCGGGCGCAGTTATTCAAAGTCTAAGTTCGGAAAGAGATCAGATCAAAGTGGGCGATCACCTTGTGGTGGATGCCCGACAATAAACCATTTTCAGAAAAACCGCTCACCGAGCATACAGACATGCAGATTAAATCCATCTACCGAGGCGCACGTATTTCGGCATTCAAATGTCGGGAAGTAACGCGCGAGATCCAGGGCCTGCCCGTAGCGGCGGCGCTCGACATCCTCGCATTCACGCCCAAGAAGGCTGCGAGCCTCGTCGCCAAGACCCTGAAGAGTGCTGTGGCGAACGCTGAGAACAATAACAACCTGCGCGCGGACCGGCTCGTCGTTCAGGAAGCGACCGTCGGCGAAGGCCCAACGTTCAAACGCTTCCAACCGAAGGCACGCGGGAGCGCCGGTCCGATCCGCAAACGGACGTCGCATATCCGCATCATCCTCACGGATGAGATCGAGATTAGGCCCAAGCGTCAGCCCAAGAAATCGTCCAAATCGAAGTCCTCGAAACCTGCCGCAAAGAAGAAAGCTCCTGCTCCCGCCGCAACGCATGCGTCCGGCACGGAACAGACCAGCACTCAAGAATAATATGGGTCAGAAAGTTAATCCTATCGGCTACCGTTTGGCGGTAAATCGCGAATGGCGCTCACGTTGGTACGCCTCTCCCAAAGAGCTGCCTGAATTCCTGCACTCGGATCTCAAAATTCGGATCTATGTGAAGGACAAGCTTCGTCTCGCCGCGGTCTCAAAGATCGTCATTGAGCGCGCCTGGAACAGTATTCGAGTCACTATTTTCACCGCACGTCCTGGAATCGTGATTGGCCGCAAAGGTACTGAGATCGAAAAGATGACCGAGGAGATCGGCAAGATGTCCGGCGGCAAATCGGTGAAGATCGATATTCAGGAAATCAAGACGCCGGAACTAGACGCACAGTTAGTGGCTGAGAACGTCGCGCTGCAGATCGAGCGCCGTATCAGCTTCCGCCGGGCCATGAAGAAGTCGATTCAAACCACGATGGATTTCGGCGCGCAAGGCATCAAGCTTCGCTGCGCAGGCCGCCTCGGTGGTGCGGAAATCAGCCGCGCCGAATGGTATCGCGAGGGGAAGATTCCTCTGCACACCCTTCGTCAGGCCATCGATTACGGGTTCGCTGAAGCCAACACCGTTTACGGCAAGATCGGCGTCAAATGCTGGCTTTGTAAGCCGGAAGGTGTGAACGAACCGCAACCTGTCGAAAAACGCGAATCACGTGAAGGAGCACCCGCTCCCACTCCTGCAGAAGTCACGCAATAACCCAACCGCATTTAGTTTTATCCAAAAGGAGACTCGGCCATGCCTTTGATGCCCAAAAGAGTGAAGTTTCGAAAAAGCCAGCGCGGCAGCCGCGCCGGCACGGCTTCACGTAATATTTCGATCGATTTCGGCGCCTTCGCCCTTCAGACGCTGGATCGCGCCTGGATCACGAATACCCAGATCGAAGCCGCCCGTGTCGCGCTTACCCGCAACATGAAGCGCAAGGGAAAGCTTTGGATTCGCATTTTCCCGGATAAATCCGTGACTGCGCGTCCGCCCGAAACCCGAATGGGCAAGGGAAAAGGCGCTCCCGAGTATTGGGTCGCCACCGTTCGCCCGGGTAACATTCTTTTCGAACTCGACGGTGTATCGGAATCCGTGGCCCGCGAGTCACTCCGGCTCGCTGCGGACAAATTGCCGATCCGCACCAAGTTCCTCACCCGCCACCATGCCGCTTAGTTTATGAAGAACAAAGAGATTCTCGAACTTAGCGTCGCGGAGCTTGCGGCCCGCAAGCACGAACTGCGGGAGGAAAGCTTTCATCTACGCATGCAGCAACAAAGTGGGCAGCTCGAGAAACCGAGCCAACTGCGAGCAATCCGCCGCGAGATCGCGCGAATCGAAACCGCGCTCACCCAAAAGAACAAGCCCGCTGAGGCGGCCACCACGTAAGCCATGAGCGAGGACACCACCACAGCCACCACCGAGACCCCGAGTCGCAATCTCCGCAAGGAGCGCGTCGGCCAGGTCGTCTCGACCAAGATGCAAAAAACGGCGATCGTCGAAACGACCACCCGCGTGCCGCACGCCAAGTTTGGCAAAATCATCAAGCAGGTGAAACGTTTCTACGCTCACGACGAGGAAGGTAAAGCCCAACTCGGAGATACCGTCCGCATTACTGAAACCCGCCCGCTCTCCAAACTGAAACGCTGGCGCCTGGTTGAAATCATCAAACACTAGCGTATAGCTCGCACCCCTTTTTATGCTCCAGATCCGTTCCAGACTTGATGTTGCCGATAACACCGGCGCCCGCATGGCGAAGATGATTGGCGTCATTGGGAAAAAGAATTCTCCCGAAGCCCACGTGGGTGACGTAATCACCGCGCATGTCCGCGAGGCTTCCGCAGGCGGGACGGTGAAAAAGGGCGAGGTTGTGCGCGCTGTCGTGGTTCGCACGAGACAGCCGATCCGTCGCGATGACGGCAGCTATCTCCGCTTCGACAACAACGCGATCGTGATCATCGACAAGGATCTCAACCCCCGTGGAACACGTATCTTCGGTCCGGTGGCCCGTGAACTTCGCGAGAAGAATTTTATGAAGATCGTCTCGCTCGCTCCTGAGGTGCTCTGACCATGAACCGACTTCAATTCCACGTTAAGAAGGGTGACCAGGTGCAAGTGATCACCGGCAACCACAAAGGCGCTTCCGGCAAGGTTCTCGCCGTCCTTCCGAAGAAGCAACAGGTGCTGGTCGAAGGAGTGCGACTCATCAAGAAGCACACGAAGAAATCACAAGACAATCCCCAAGGCGCCATTCTCGAGCGCGAAGGGCCGATTCATATTTCCAACGTCAAGGCCGTCGAGCAAACCGAGCAGAAAAGCAAGGCGACCAAGACCAAGTCCAAGTCCAAGAATAAAGCCTGATTAGGTTATGGCCGTCGAACTCTACAAATTTTACACCGAGCGCGTGATTCCAGCATTGCAGGAAAAACACGGCTACAAGAACGTTCATCAGGTCCCCAAGGTTCAGAAAGTTGTGGTGAATACCTGTGTCAACGCCAACACCGACGTGAAGCAGGGTCTTGAGGACGCAAAGGCCGAACTAGCCCTGATCACGGGACAAAAGCCCGCGGAGACTCGCTCCAAGAAGAGCATTGCCAATTTCAAGCTCCGCCAGCATCAACCGATCGGAGCGAAAGTGACACTCCGCGGACCCCGGATGTATGAATTCCTCGAACGCCTCATCAAAACGGCGCTTCCGCGAATTCGCGATTTCCGCGGCGTCTCGACGCGAGCTTTCGACGGCAATGGCAACTACACCCTGGGTGTTCCTGACCAGGCCATCTTCCCCGAAGTAGAACTCGACAAGATCAAGCGCAACATCGGATTCGACATCACGATCGTCACTTCAGCACTGACCAACGACGAAGCGAAATCTTTGCTCAGTGAATTGGGAATGCCATTTACCGACAAGGCGAAACTCGCCAAAAAGAAGGCTGAGGAAGCCGCAGCCCAATAAACCATGAGCCAACTTTCCGACCCCATCGCCGACTTTCTGACGCGCCTGCGCAACGCAGGAATGGCTCACAAGACCGAAGTTCTGGCACCTTACTCCAAGATCAAAGCGGAGATTGCCCAGATCCTCAAACAAGAGGGCTATATCTCGAATTACGAAGTGGATACGACGGGCAAATTTCCTCAGATCAAGGTTACGACTAAGGTCGCCAATCGTGTTTCGGCAATCACCGGCCTAAAGCGAGTGAGCAAACCCGGTCTCCGCAAGTATGTCGGATCGACAGAGATCCCTCGCGTGCTCGGCGGCATGGGTATCTCCATCCTCTCGACGCCGCGGGGCGTAATCAGCGGTCGCGAGGCCAAGAAGCAGAACATTGGAGGGGAACTCCTGGCGATCGTTTGGTAACGGCTGATACAACTTAGGCTATTTTATCGTATGTCCCGAATTGGCAAAAAACTCATCGAGCTTCCTGCAAAAGTGAAGCTCAGCGTGTCCGGCGAAGGTGCGCTCAGCGTCGAGGGCCCGAAGGGCAAACTCGAATGGTCCCTTCCCAAGCAGATCACGGCACACGTGGACGGAACTAAAGTGACGATCGAGCGAGGCAGCGAAGATCGCAAAGTTCGCGCCCTGCATGGTCTCTCCCGCGCTTTGGTGAACAATATGGTCACCGGTGTATCAACCGGGTTCATCAAGGATCTCGAGATCCAAGGCGTGGGATTCAAGGCGGCCGTCAAAGGCCCTATCCTCGACTTGAACCTCGGATTCTCCCACGACATCCACTTCCACATCCCGCAGGGCATCAAAATCACCGTGGCGGAGAACACCAAGATCAAGATCGAAGGCATCGACCGGCAGATGGTCGGGCAGGTCGCCGCAGATATTCGCGCGTATTACCCGCCCGAGCCATACAAAGGCAAGGGCGTCCGCTATGCCGGCGAGAAGATCCAGCGCAAGGAAGGTAAAACTGTTCAATAAGTCATGGCTACAAAAGCAATTTCACCGATCAAGATGCGCCACCAGCGCATCCGCAAAAAGGTAGCGGGAACGCCCGGGCGTCCGCGACTGGCTGTGCATTTCTCCGGTCAACACATCTATGCACAACTCATCGACGACGAGATCGGCAAGACGATAGCCGCGGTGCACACGACCGAGAAGGATTTTACCGACGCCAAAGCGACCCGTGCAAACGTCGCAACCGCCGTCAAGGTGGGAAAACTCGTCGCCGAACGCGCGAAGAGCAAGAATGTCAGCCGCGTCGTATTCGATCGCGGCGGTTTCATCTATCACGGCAAAGTGAAGGCCCTGGCGGATGCAGCCCGCGAAGGCGGTTTGGAATTCTAAAAAATTACTATGGCAGCACCCCAACAAGGCAATCGCGGTCGCCGTGACCGGCAGGATAAACCGAAAGACGATAGTGGACTCACTGAGAAGGTCGTCTTCATCAATCGCTGCGCCAAGGTCGTCAAAGGCGGCCGTCGTTTCAGCTTCAGTGCGTTAATCGTTACCGGAGACAAACTTGGAAAGGTTGGCTGCGGCTTCGGCAAAGCAAACGAAGTTAGTGAAGCGATCCGCAAAGCGTCCGAGTCCGCCAAGAAAGCGATGGTTAAGATCTCAGTGCGCGACAATACCATCCCACATGAAGTTATCGGCGAACACGGTGGTGGACGCGTCCTGTTGCGTCCGGCCTCACCGGGCACGGGAGTCATCGCGGGCGGCGGCGTCCGGGCGGTCGTCGAGGCTGCCGGAATTCGGGACGTATTGGCCAAGTCGCTGGGTTCGAGCAACCACGCGAACGTAGTCAAAGCCACCATTGGGGCGCTGCGGCAACTCCGGTTGCGCGAAGAAATCTACAAGACACGCGGGATTGCGATCAGGCAGCCCGTTTCCTAGAGACACTTTATGAATTTGCACACTCTCAAACCGCGCCCCGGATCCAAGCATCGCGTCAAGCGGCTCGGATGCGGTGAAAGCAGCGGTCATGGAAAAACCTCAGGCAAAGGACACAAGGGCCAAAAGGCCCGCTCGGGCGGAAGCATTCGACTTGGTTTCGAAGGTGGCCAGATGCCTTTGATCCGTCGCATTCCGAAACGCGGCTTCAACAATGCTGAATTCAAGACGCGATTCGCGGTCGTGAATCTCGATTCACTCAACGCCTTTGAAGACGGCGCAACGGTGAACGAGCAAACATTGCTCGCGGTCGGATTGATCCGTCGTCCGTACGACGAGGTCAAGATTCTGGGAAGTGGAGAACTTAAGAGGAAACTCGCAATCATCGTGAATAAGGCGAGTGCCACAGCGAGGGCCGCCGTGGAAAAAGCGGGCGGATCGCTGACCCTCAAGTAAATGGGGTTGGCTCTTCGCACGGCGAAGCTGCGGCCAGGACGCGGTTGTCTCCGGTGAGAATGCCGCGCCCGCGGAACGTACGATGATCTCAGCCTTTTCCAACACCTTCAAGATTCCGGAGCTCCGGAATCGTGTTCTGTTCACTCTAATTCTGCTGGTGGTGGTGCGTCTCGGCGCAGCGATCACCTGTCCGGGGGTGAACGCGACCGTGATTCAAGCGTGGTTTTCTTCCCAGGTTAATAACCAAGCAGGAGGTACGATCGCGGCTTTGTTCAACATCTTCAGCGGAGGCGCGCTCGAAAACTGCGCGGTGTTCTCGCTCGGCGTGATGCCGTATATCAGCGCCTCGATCATGCTTCAGTTGCTGACAGCCGTGATCCCACAACTGGGCAAGCTCGCGAAGGAAGATGGCGGGCGGCAAAAGATCATGCAGTTCACGCGCTACGCGACGATCGCACTCTGCATCTTTCAAGGCTATCTGCTCGCCGTGTCGTTTGAGAATCCGGGTTCAAATCCATTCCTCCAGGGAATCATGGATACCATAAATAAGATGGGGATGCCTTTGGTGGCCGAGCCTGGGTGGCCATTCCGAATCATGACGGTGATCACCCTGACTGCAGGGACCATGCTCCTGATGTGGTTGGGCGATCAGATTACCGATCGAGGGATCGGCAACGGAATGTCGTTGATCATTTCCGTGGGCATTGTGGCACGCCTGCCGGCAGCACTCATTCAAGCGTGGCGGACCTTTGTTCCCGCGGAAGGACAAACGAGCAGTCAGGTCAACCCGATGGTCCTAGTCCTGATGATTGCGTTCCTCCTCTTCGTCATCGCTGCGGTCATTTGCGTCACCCAAGCACAAAGAAGGATCAGCGTGCAGTACGCAAAGAGAGTCGTGGGAAGGAAGGTGTATGGCGGACAGACGCAATACATGCCTCTCAAGGTCAACTATGCGGGCGTCATGCCGATTATCTTCGCACAGGCATTGCTCGTATTTCCGTCCACCATCGCAACGATGGCGTTCAAGAGTAATCCGACCGCGCTGAAGATCGCGGCGATGCTGAACGATGGATGGCTGCACTACATGCTCTACGGAGTCATGATTTTCTTCTTCAGCTACTTCTGGGTTGCGACTCAGTTTCAACCGCAACAAATCGCGGAAGATCTAAAGAAATACGGCGGCTATATCCCGGGTGTCCGCCCCGGCAGGCCGACCGCCGACTTCCTCGATTTCACAATGACGCGGCTGACTTTCGCCGGCGCAATTTTTCTCACGATCATCGCCATCCTCCCTCAGATGCTCTCGCATCAACTCAACGTGCCCTACATCACGGCTCAGTTTTTCGGCGGCACGAGCCTCTTGATCATCGTCGGTGTCATCCTTGACACGATGCGTCAGGTCGAAACGCACTTGATCCAGCGACACTACGACGGCTTTCTGCGCAAGGGTCGGATTCGCGGCCGCTTCGATCGCACGCCCACCGGACGTGGCGAGGCCGTCCAGCAAGGCGCTTTGATTTGGCTGTATGTCGGGATCGCAGCGTTGCTCGTAGCAGGCACGGCGATCTTCCTCGCCGGGAAATTCCGGTAGGTGAGAAAGAGGATCGTTCTTCTCGGACCACCCGCATCCGGAAAAGGAACGCAGGCAGAAATGATCCAGGCCCGCTATCAGATCCCAACGACCTCCCCAGGAGCAATCTTGCGCGACGAACGGAAGATGGGAACCGCGTTGGGCCTGGAGGCGGAGAAGTCAACGAGCCATGGCCAGTTGGCCCCGGATGAGATCGTCAATGAAGTCGTCAGGTGCTGGCTCTCCCGCCACGACCACTCATTCACATTCGACGGTTACCCCCGCAGTCTTGGACAGGCAACGGCCCTCGACGAAATGCTCGCGGAACGCAAGACCCTGCTCGACATCGTGATCTTACTCGATGCCGATCTCCAAACGATTCAAAATCGAGTCGAACGCCGCCTGATGTGCGTGGGGTGCGGACGTATCGTCAGCCTCGACCTGCACATCGCCAAGGCTGATGCGCCCTGTCCGTCGTGCGCCGGGAGATTAATCAAACGGCGCGACGACACCCCCGAGACACTTGAGTCACGGATGCGCGAGTATTCTACGAAGACCGAGCCACTGATCGGCTATTACCGTGGACGTGGACTCCTTCGGTTGGTCGCCGCGGCACGCCCGCCGGAGTTTGTCTTCGCTTCGATCGTGAGCATCCTGGAAGAGTCATGAGCATTCCCCTGAAGAACGATCGTGAGATCGAGAAAATGCGCACTGCCTGCCGCACAGCGAGCGAGATCCTAGATCGCGTTTCGAACTTGGTGCGTCCTGGCATTAGCACCGGCGAAGTGGATCAGGCAGCTGCGGACTTCATGGCCGAGGCAAAATGCAAAAGCGCGTTCCTTGGCTATCGCGGATTTCCCGGAAATATCTGCATCTCGGTGAATGAAGAGGTTGTCCATGGCATCGGCGGCTCCCGCAGAATCCAATACGGAGATATCGTAAAGTTGGACATCGGAGTCGTGAGGGACGGATGGGTCGGCGACACCGCCACGACAGTGCCTGTGGGCATCGTCGATGAAAAGGTGCAACGCATGCTTCGCGTTACCGAGGACACACTGGAACGCGCCATCACTTACGCGTATTCCGGTCGCCGGCTGGGGGACCTCTGCGCCGCGATTGAAGATGATGTCGTGGCCAACGGCTACAGCGTTGTGCGAGAGTTCGTCGGTCACGGCGTTGGACGAAAACTGCACGAAGAACCGCAGGTCCCCAACTACGGGCGCCGCGGGAGCGGCCCGAAACTCAAACCCGGAATGACGCTGGCAATCGAACCGATGGTCAATATGGGAGCCGCCGCCGTTCGAGTTCTCGCGGACAAATGGACTGTGGTCACATTGGACAGCAAACCCTCAGCCCATTTCGAGCACACCGTACTGATCACGAAGGGTGAGCCCGAGATCCTCACATGGCGGAAAAAAGCGCTTCTGAAATAGCAAACAGTAGCCCCATGCTCCTCAACCCATCACTTCAACGAAGTTCCTCCGAGTGCTCGCATACGAATATCGGGAAAAATGTGTTTCACATCTTGCCACCCGCAAAAGTTCTGCTAAAAAAGCTACCCCGCATCCTGACCAAGGGCCGAATTACCTTTCGGCAAATGTGGAAACGAAGCCTTGATCGCACTGAGGACCGCACGCCTCAGGGCGATTTTTTGTCCTCAAAAACCAACCAAATTTAAGAACATGAAAGTAAGAGCATCCGTCAAAAGACTTTGCGAAAGCTGCCGTATCGTGAAGCGCAAAAACGTGGTCCGTGTCATTTGCAAGAATGCGCGCCACAAGCAGCGGCAAGGTTAATCAGGAAACCAAAATATTATGCCCCGACTCCTAGGCGTTGAAATCCCCGGCGACAAACGCATCGAAGCTTCCCTGCCCTATATTTACGGCATCGGACCGAGCACCGCGAAAAAGATCCTCGATCAAGCGAACATCAATCCCGATGCACGCGCCAAAGATCTGAGCAACGAACAGCTCAACCAAATCATTCAAGCGATCACCGCGAGCAAGCTCCCGATCGAGGGTGACTTGCGGCGAGAGATTCAGGCGAATCTCAAGCGCTTGCAGGCTATCAATTGCTATCGTGGCATTCGCCATCGCCGCAGTCTCCCCGTCCGCGGCCAACGCACCTCCACCAACGCCCGGACCCGCAAAGGGCCCCGCAAGACGGTTGGCGTCCAACGCGCTAAAGACGCAAAGCCAGCCGGCAAATAATCGCACTGACCTATGCCTGATTCCAAAAAGCCCAAGGCTCCGAAAGCCGCCGCTGAAACTGCGGAAGTCGCCGCGACCGCTCCTGAAGTGGCTGTAGTTCCCGCACCTGCTGCCGCCGCACCTGAAGCAGCTGCGCCGGCGCCGGCCAAAGCTGCAAAGACAAAAGCTCCGAAGAAGAAAGACGCCGCGGCTGCTGCCGCGGCAGAGCCGAAGAAGGAGGAAAACCTTTCGCTCGACCCCAACGCCGTCGTCGAGCAAATCAAAATCATCAAGGCCAAGGGGAGCAAAAACGTCAGCACGGGCATCGCTCACGTACAGGCGTCCTTTAATAACACGATCGTCAGCATCACGGACCTGAGCGGCCATGTCATCGGCTGGTCTAGCGCTGGCAAATGTGGCTTTAAAGGCTCGCGCAAAAGCACGGCATACGCAGCTCAGATGGTGGCGCAGGATGCCTGCCGCCAGGCAATGGGTCATGGACTCAAGGAAGTCGAAGTCCGCGTCAAGGGTCCTGGAGCCGGTCGCGAATCCGCCGTGCGTGCAATTCAGGCCGTGGGACTCGAGATCAGCGTGATCAGAGATGTGACCCCCGTGCCTCACAATGGCTGCCGCCCACCGAAACAACGCCGCGTTTGACGATTCAAAACAGGATTTAGACTCAACAACAAGCTCACTATGGCACGTTACACTGGCCCCAAATCGAAAATCAGCCGCCGCTTCGGCGTCGCTCTCTTCGGCCCTTCCAAGGCGCTCGAACGTAAGAACTACGGCCCCGGCATGCACGGTCCAAAAGGATCCCGTCGCAAGCAGAGCGAATACGCGGTCGCGCTCGGCGAGAAGCAGAAGCTGCGCTATCAATATGGCGTGCTCGAGCGCCAGTTCCGGCGCTATTTCAGCATCGCCTCCACCCGGCGTGGTGTGACCGGCGAAATCCTTCTCCAGCTTCTGGAGACCCGCTTGGACAACGTCGTTTACCGACTGGGCTTTGCGAACTCCCGCAGCGGAGCGCGGCAGTTCGTGTCGCACGGACATGTGCAGGTCAACGGCCGCAAGGTGGACGTCTCGTCCTTCAACGTGAAGCCCGGCGACACCATTACGATCAAAGACAAGCCCCAGTCTCGACGGCTCGCCGCGAAGAACATCGAACTCACTCAAATTACACCCGTGCCGGATTGGCTCGCGGCGAACAAGGAGCAGTTCAGCGGCGTCGTCTCCCGAATCCCGACCCGCGAAGAAATCGCGCCGATCGTGAACGAACAACTGATCGTCGAGCTCTACTCGCGCTAGTCGATTTAACGAAGCAGTTTCAGAAAGGCGCAGACCGTCCGCGGTCTGCGCCTTTTTCGTTCGCACCGACGGCCATGCGTAAGCGATACGCGGAGCACCCGTAGCGGACGGGCCGGTGAGCTGTCATTGCTGTCGGCCTATGACTTCGACGACGACTGGCGAACGATTGCTCAAGACCGATACACGCGGGCGGGTGCGGACGCCGGCGAAGCGGCGGAG
>JANOAZ010000188.1:0-19492 GCA_031411395.1 Chthoniobacteraceae bacterium | reverse complement strand
GACAGGTATTATTCCATCCACCTCGGCTAGCATTTCCTCAATGCGGGGATCTTTCGAGCCATCGTCGCGATGCACCGAGTATAGGTGACCGACTACTGCGGTGTTGTGGACATTTTGGGGGCGAACTTCCTTCCTCACACGATCAAATACATTAACATAGTCGCCCTCTGCGAACTGCCGGAGATAGCATTCAGGTAGATAGTGATGCCGCTTGGCGCCCATGACGAAGGAGTGCCTGTGATGAGTCTAAGACTGCGTGAGATCAACTCCTCTTCTGCTGCGCCATGTCGAACCAGCTCGGGCCGCTCGGTGCGGAGGGACGGCCGCCGCCCGCACCGGCGCCGACGGCGAAGCGCTGCACGTCGCGTTTGCCGGCTTCGGCTTTGCGGTCGCCGCGCGGGCCGATCTCGACGCGGGTCTTGAGCGAGAGGGCGATGCGTTTCCGTGGCATGTCGATCTCCATCACGGTGGCCTGCACGCGCTGGCCGACCTTGAGCACGTCGGCGGGGTTCTTCACGAAGTCGTCGCTCATCTGACTGATGTGGACGAGGCCGTCCTGGTGCACGCCGATGTCCACGAAGGCGCCAAACGCGGTGACGTTGGTGACGATGCCGGGGAGCTTCTGGCCGGGCTGGAGGTCTTCCATTTTCTCCACGCCTTCGGCGAAAGAGAACGCCTCGAACTGCTGGCGCGGGTCGCGGCCGGGTTTGGCGAGTTCGGCGAGGATGTCCTTCAGCGTGGGCAGGCCAGCTTCGGTCGTGACGTAGGCTTCGGGGCGAATCTTCGCGCGCTTGCCGCTGTCACGCAGTAGGTCGAGCACGGAGCAGCCGAGGTCGGCGGCCATCTTATCCACCAGTTCGTAGCGCTCGGGATGCACCGCGCTGCCATCGAGCGGATGCGCGCCATCGCGGATGCGGAGGAAGCCGGCGGCCTGCTCAAAAGCCTTCGGGCCGAGGCCGGTGACCTTCTGCAATTCCTTGCGCGACTTGAAGGGGCCGTGCTCGTCGCGGTGCGCGACAATGTTCGCCGCGACGCGCGCGTTCAGGCCGGAGACGTAGGTGAGCAGATGCTTCGACGCGGTGTTGATCTCCACGCCGACGTTGTTCACGCAGCTCACCACCACGTCGTCGAGCGTGCGCTTGAGCGCGTTCTGATCCACGTCGTGCTGATACTGGCCCACGCCGATGGACTTCGGATCGAGCTTCACCAGTTCGGCGAGCGGGTCCATCAGCCGGCGCGCGATGGAGACCGCGCCGCGCACGGTGATGTCCTTGTCGGGGAACTCCTCGCGGGCCACATCGCTCGCGGAGTAAATCGACGCGCCGCTTTCGCTGACCATGACGACGGGAATGGAGGAGGGGAGTCCGAGCTTTTTGATGAACGTCTCGGTCTCGCGCGAGGCCGTGCCGTTGCCGATGGCGATGGCCTCGACTTTATATTTCGTCACGACGGCCTTCACCATCTCCGCCGCCTCCATGAGATCGCGCGCGCCTTTCTCGGGGTAGATCACGTCGTTCGCGAGCAGCTTTCCCTGCCGGTCGAGCAGCACCACTTTACAGCCGGTGCGGAAGCCGGGATCGATGCCGAGCGTCACCTTCTGTCCGAGGGGCGAGGCGAGGAGGAGTTCGCGGAGGTTGTCGGCGAAAACGCGGATCGCCTCCTCGTCCGCGCGCTTCTTAAAGAACGTGCGCGCCTCGCCTTCGATCGCGAAGCCGAGCAGCCGCTTGAAGCAATCCTGCACCGCGAGGCGGACCTGCTCGGAAGCGGGAGATTTGCCCTTCACGAAGAGCCGTTCGAGCAGCCCGACCGATTCGATTTCATCCGGCACGAGCCGGGAAAAGAGGAAGCCTTCCGACTCCCCGCGGCGGATGGCGAGGATGCGGTGCGACGGTGATTTCTCGGCCGGCTCGGTCCAGTCGAAGTAATCTTTGAATTTCGCGCCCTCTTCCTCCTTGCCGCTGATCACCTTCGATTTGATCACCCCTTTCGTGAGGTAAAGATTGCGCAACTGCGCGCGCGCCGTCGCATCGTCATTGAAGCGCTCCGCGAGAATGTCGCGCGCTCCGGCCAGCGCCGCGGCCACATCCGGCACGCTGTATTTCTTCGCATCGATCTCGATCTCCGGCCCCACGAAAGGCACCGCCACCGCCTGCGGATCGGTCGCCGCATCCTGCGCCCACAGCATCTCGGCGAGCGGCTCCAGCCCGAGGTCGCGTGCGACCGTCGCCTTGGTTTTCTTCTTTGGGCGGAAAGGCAGGTAGATGTCCTCCAGCGTCGTGATGTTCTCGGCCGCCTCGATCTTCGCGCCGAGCGTCGGGTTCATCAGCTTGCGCTCCTCCAGCGATTTCACGATCGCCTCGCGCCGCTTGTCGAGTTCCTCGAGTTGTTCGAGCCGGTCGCGGATCGAGGTGATCTGCACCTCATCGAGTTCGCCGGTCTTTTCCTTCCGATACCGGGCGATGAACGGCACCGTCGCGCCCTCTTCGAGGAGGATCGCGGTGGCGGCGACCTGCCGCGGCTGGAGCTTCAGTTCGGTGACGAGTTTGGCGAGATGCTTTTCGATCATAGGTGCGGGGAAATGATGGGCGAAATCATGCGGAGCGGGTCGAACAAGTCAACCCGCTCTACCGCAAAATGCAGTGGGTGCCGAAATGCCGGACCACAATATATTGTGGAATCCTCGTAGCAGCCGACGTAAGGAGGCTCTCCCTGCGTTTGCCGCGTGGGATAGAGCCTCCTTAGGTCGGCTGCTACGATGAACGATTTCCGCGCTTGCGCCCGAGCGCGCCGTAGAGCGTGGGCATCACGAAGAGATTCAGCAGGGTGGAAGTGACAAGCCCGCCGAGGATCACGACCGCCATCGGATATTCGATTTCGTGTCCGGGCACGTTGCCTTTCACGATCAGCGGCAGCAGCGCGAGGGCAGCGCAGGAGGCGGTCATGAGGATCGGCGCGAGGCGTTCCTCGGCCCCGCGCAGGACGAGTTCGCGGCCAAAGGGCAGGCCTTCCTGTTCTTCGAGGTGACGGTAGTGGCTGACGAGCATGATGCCATTGCGCGCGGCGATCCCGAGCACGGTGACGAAGCCGACCAGCGAGCCGAGCGAGAGCACGCCGCCCGTGAGGAACGCACCCGCGACGCCGCCGATCAGCGCGAAGGGCAGCGTGAGCGCGACGAGCAGCATCAGTCGCGTGGAGCGGAAATCGACGTGCAGCAACACGAGGATGCCGAGGAAGGAAAATGCGGAGAGCAGCAGCAGGCGGTCCCGGGATTCCTGGCGCGCGGCGTATTCGCCGAGGAACTCGGGATGATAGCCGCGGTCGAAGGCGATCTTCCCGACGCGCGCCTCGATCTCGCGAGCCACGCTGCCGAGATCGGTGCCGGCGACGTTGCAGGTCACGTCGAGGCGGCGGGAGGCGCCTTCGCGTTTAATCTCGTTGGGGGTGGGAACGATGGCGATCTCGGCGACATCGCCGAGCGGCACGCGGGCGCCGGTGGGCGTCTCGATGGTCAACTCGCGCAAGGCCTGCACGTCGCTGCGCACCCGCGGCACGCCCCACACGGCCACGTCGAAGACCTTCTGATCGCGATACACCTCGCCGACTTTCGTCCCCTTGATCAGCGTGGTCGCGGCCCGCCGCACGGCGCCCGGCGTGAGGCCGAAATTTGCCGCCGCCTCGGGCTTCAGCCGCACGAGGATCTGCGGCACGAGCACCTGCGGCTCGACCTTGAGATTCACCACGCCTTTCACGTCGGCGATCGCCTTGCTCACCTCCTGCGCCTTTTCCCGCAGCACCGCGAGATCCGGCCCGAAGAGCCGTACGACCACCGTCGCGCTCGCGCCGCTCAGCACCTCCTTGATGCGCTCTTTCAAATACGTGAGCACGTCACGAAAAAGCCCGGGATAGCCATCGACGACCTCCTGGATTTTCGCGACCGTCGGATCGTAGTCCGCCTCCGGATCGAGGCTGATCCAGAGCTCGGTGAAGTTCGGGCCGACCACTTCATCCGCGACTTCGGCGCGGCCGATGTGCGATCCGAAATTGCGCACCCCCGGGATCGCACGCAGCTCCTTGCTCACCGAAACCGTAATGCGCGTCATCGCCTCGAGCGAAGTGCCGGGCTTCTCCACCCAGTGCATGAGGAAGTCGGTTTCCTTGAAGTCCGGCAGGAACTCCTCGCCGAGCCGCGGCACCGCGATGGCCGTGATCGCAAACGCGACGGCGACGAACGCCGCGGCCCAGCGCGGACGCGCGACCAGCCACGGCAGCATCGCGCGGTAGCGGCGCTTGAGGGCGCGCACGAGCGGTGCGTCGCCGTGCTCCTTTGCATTGGGGAGAAGGATGAGCGACAGCGCGGGCGTGACGGTGAGCGCGACCACGAGCGAGGCGGCGATGGCGAGCACGTAGGAAAACGCGAGCGGCCGGAAGAAAGTGCCGGCGAGCCCATCGAGGAAGAACACCGGAAGAAAGACGAGCACCACGATGAGGCTCGCGAAGACCACCGCGCTACGCACTTCGATCGACGCCTTCAACACGACCTGGAACGCGGATTCCGGGTTGCCCGCGAGCCGGTTCAGCCGCAGGCGGCGCATGATATTTTCCACGTCGATGATCGCGTCATCGACCACCTCGCCGACGGCGATGACGAGGCCGGCGATGACCATCGTGTTCAGCGTGCCGCCGCGGAAATGCAGCACCACCGCGGCGGCGAGCAGCGAGAGCGGGATCGCGGTGAGGCTGATCAGCGCGGTGCGCCAGTCGAAGAGGAACGCGATGAGGATGATGACCACCAGCGCGCAGCCGAGGAGCATCGCGTGGGTGAGATTCTCGAGCGAACGGACGATGAACGTGGCGGGGCGGAAGATCGTGGAATCGATCTCCACGTCCTTCATGCCGGGGCGCAGCGCGTCGAGCGCGGCCTCGACTTTGGTGGTGACGTCGAGCGTGTTTCCCCACGGCTGTTTCTCCACGATGAGCAGCAGTCCGGGGCCGTCGTTGATCACCGCGTCGCCGATCGGCGGCGGATGATTCAACACGACCTCGGCGACGTCGCCGATGCGCAGCGGCACGCCATTCGCGAATCTCACGACGGTGCGCGCGAGATCCTCGGTCGAGGTGATCGCCGAGGTGTGGCGCACGGGGATGCGCTGATTTGGCATATCGACGAAGCCGCCCGCCGCGATGACGGCCGCATCGCCCGCGGCCTTCACCACGGCCTCGAGCGTGACGCCGTGCGCGGCGAGGCGATCGGGATCGACGAGCACCTGATACTGCCGGTCGCGCTGGCCCCAGATCGCGACATTGGCGACGCCGGGCACCGCCATGAGGCGCGGGCGGATCGTCCACAGCGCCAGTTCCGAGAGGTCCATCTGCGAAAGCGTTTTCGACGACACGCCGATCTTCAGCGCGCGGCTCGTGGAACTGAGCGGCGAGAGCAGCACCGGGGCGTGCGCCACGGCGGGAAGGCGCGGCGCGACCGTGGCCACGCGTTCCTGCACGAGCTGTCGGGCGCGCATGAGATCGGTGCCTTCCTCGAAAATGCAGACGACGGAGGAGAGGCCGAGCACGGATTTCGAGCGCAACGTCTTCAACCACGAGCTGCCGTTCACCGCGTTTTCGAGCGGCACGGTGATGAGGCTCTCGACTTCCTCGGTGGAAAGTCCGGGCGCCTCGGTCTGCACCTCGACGAGCGGCGGCGCGAACTCCGGGAACACATCGAGCGGCGTGGTGCGCAGCGACTGCCAGCCGAAGACGATGAGCACCGTGGCGAGCGCCAGCACGAGCACGCGCTGCCGCAGGGAGGCGGAGATCAGCCAGGTGAGCATTGCTATTTTCCGACTCCGAATTCCGTGCCGAACAGCTCCGCGACGCCGACCGTGACGACCGCCGCGCCGGGTGCCGGTCCGGACTCGAGCACCGCCTCGCTGCCCACCACCGCGCGCACCTGCACCCGCCGATGCACAAACGTTTGCGGCGCGATCATTTCATACACCCACGCGCCGCCGTGGATGTCATGCGCCACCGCGGACCACGGAACGACGAGGCTCTCCTCGGGCTCGTTCAGCGGAATGGAAACACCCAACTTCTGGCCAGGCCGCAGCGCGCCGTCCTCGTTTTTCACTTCGTAAAATAGATCGACGCTCGCGGTCGCGGCGTTGGCTGAGGGCGGCGCGGTGACGGGCTTCGCCGGGCGCGACTCGGCGCCGGCCGCGTCGCCGAGGCCGCCGGCGCGCGCGTCCGCGACGGTGTCGAGCCTGCGCAGATCGCCGACGTACACAGGCACGCGGACCCAGAGGAGTTTCGGGTTTGCCATGTCGAGCACGGGCGCGGCGAGCAGATCGCGCTTCGCCTGGGCGGTGCGGTGCGCAGTGTCGGCCTGGAGCAATTGCGCGCGCGCTTCATCGACCGCGCGTTCGCTGCCGGCCTTGTTGCGGAGGAGTTGCTCGGCGCGTTCGTGCGCCACCTTCGCCGCGTCGCGCGCGACGCGGGCCTGCTCCACCTGACCGTCGGCATCAATCTGCGCCTCGGCGATGCGGATGAGGTCGGTGGGCGTGAGCGAGGGCAGGATCGAGAGGATCGACTGGCCCACGGCCGCGCCGCCCGCACGCGGCGGCACGATTGCCTCGCCACCGAAGACGCGGGTGCGCGCGATCTTCTTTCGCTCCACAGGCACGGTTGCGATGCCGAGCCGCTTCTCGGCTTCCGGCGTCAGCTTGACGGTCGCGAGGTCGGCCTCCTTCACGCCGTTGGTCACCTTTGCCGGGCCGGGCTTGGCGTCCTCGGCGGCGAGGACGGCGGTGCTGGCAAGTGTGAGCACGGCGACGAGGGAGCGAATGAGATGCGGCATAACGTGAGCGGAGCGATCGAAAACCAACGCCGTCATTCCGAGCGGAGCGGAGCGAAGTCGAGGAATCTCTCGCATCCGCGGGCAGCGGCGGTGCGGAGCAAGCGCGCGTGCGGCTCCGCACCACCTCCGCCCGCGGATGCGAGAGATCCTTCGACTCCGCGCCTTTCGCTACGCGAAGCGGCGCTGCGCTCAGGATGACAGGTTGTTGGATGGTGCTGCATTTCCTATCCGGCTGGGATGCGCCCGCCCACGGCGCGTTCGAGTTCGGCGAGAGCGCGGCGCAGATCGGTGCCTGCGGCGGATTCGCGGGCGCGGGCATCGCTGAGTTTGCGGGTCGCTTCGAGGACGAGGAGCAGCGGCACATTGCCGCTTTCCAGCGCCTTCTCGGTCTGCGCGACGGCCTGTTGGAGCGGCGGGAGAATGCGCTCGTGCCAGTGGTCGTAGCTCTCCTGCGCCTGCAGGCAGCGCGTGTGCGCCTCGCGCACCTCGAGCACGATTCGGTCGCGCACGGTGATGTAACCTCGCGCGGCTTTTGCGAGCTGCGCATTGGCGCGGGCGCGGCCGCCCTGGTTTTGGTTGAAGATCGGGATCGCCACGTCGAGGCCGGGGCCGGCTTCGATGCGCATGCCGCGGGTCGCGCTGTTGGTGCGGTTCGCGTCGAGCGTCGCGGTGAGGTTGAAGATCTCCGCCTGTGCGAGCCCGTGCCGCGCGCCCGCGGCCTCGATGGCGAGTTCGGCGGCGCGCAAGTCGGGACGTGAGGCGAGCGCGAGTTTTACGAGATCCTCGCTGCGCGGCCCGACGTGCCGCGGCCGGCCGCGGGCGGCGACGTGCACCGGCGTGGATTCCATCCCGAGACCGAGCAGGGCGCGGAGCCGTTCGCGGGCCAGCGTGACGTCGTGCCGCGTCCGGGCGACCAGCTCATTGCCTTGCAGCGTGTCGATTCCCACCGTGCCGATCTCGAGTTCGCTCGCATCACCCGCCGCGACGCGGGCGCGGGCGAGTTTCTCGATCTTCTCCGAGAGGAGCGCGGAGTCGCTGGCGAGCCGGAGGCGCTGCTCCGCCGCGAGCAGGTCGGCGCAGGCGAGCTTCACGTCGCGGATGAGGTTGAGGCCATTTTGCACGAGCAGCTTGGCGGTGCGGTCGTAGTCGAGGCGCGCGGATTTGAGCTTCATCGGACGCAGCCACAAGACCTCGGAAGCGAGCTTGGCGGTGAATTCGAGCTGCTTCGACCCCGAGGGAAAAAGGAGCGTGAGCGTCGGGTTCGCGATCACGCCGGCTTGCACGACATCGGCGCGCGCGATGCCGAGGTCGGCGAGCGTTTCGAGGAAGGCGGCGTTGTTGCAAAGCGCGACGGACACCGCTTCGTCCTCGGAAAGATTCCGTCCGAGCGACACCCCGCGCGGGAGCACGATCTCGCCCGGCGGGCCGCTCTCGAGGCCATGCCCGGTGCGGCGATCGAGCCCGCTGGAGACGCGATCAGTCCCGATCGGCAGCCCGGTGCAACCGGCGAGCAAGGCCGCGGCGAATACGGCGCAAACGGAATGGCGGACGACTGGAGGAGGAACGTGCAACGCGGCGACGCTAATTGGCCGCATGCCGGGAAGGCAACAATGCCGGGCGCGACGCCCGAGCATTCTTGCGGGCGCAGCCTGGAGTCGGCAAAGTCGGCGCGATGAAACGCCTGTTGTTCCCCCTGTTCTTCGCCAGCGTCGCCGTCGCCGAGGAACCCGCGCGCGATGCGATCTTCGCGAAGTCAGTCGCGGAGATGTTCCCAAAACTCGTTGAGATGAGACGCGACATTCACCGGAATCCCGAGCTCTCCAACGAGGAGGCGCGCACCTCGACGCTGGTCGCCGATCGCCTGCGCGCGCTGGGGCTCGAGGTGAAGACCGGTGTGGCGAAGCACGGCGTCGTCGCCTTGCTCAAAGGCGGGCAGCCGGGGAAATGTGTGGCGGTGCGCGCGGACATGGACGCACTGCCGATCCGCGAGCTGCGCGACACGCCGTATCGCTCGCAGAATGTCGGGGTGATGCACGCGTGCGGCCACGACGTGCACACCACAGTCGCGCTCGGCGTCGCCGAGTTGCTCGTAAAGCATCGCGATCGTGTGAAGGGCACGGTGAAGTTTCTCTTCCAACCCGCCGAGGAGGCGATGCCCGCGACGTTCAAGGGCCAATGGGGCGCGGAGCTGATGGTCGCGGAGGGCGCGATGGCGAATCCAAAACCGGATGCGATCTTCGGCCTGCACTGCACCTCCACGATCTCACCGGTCGGCGCGCTCGACGACGGACCGCACTATCTCTCCGCGGGCCAGATCGCCTACACCATCGGGCCCGATAGCGCGAACAGCGACCGCTTCCAGATCATCATCCGCGGGAAGATGGCGCACGGCTCGGCGCCGCACAAAGGCGTGGACGCGATTGCCGTCGCCGCGGAGGCGATCACCGCGATGCAGATGATCCGCAGTCGCGAGACGAACACGCGCCAGCCGCTCGTCATCACCATCGGCACCATCCAGGGCGGGCAGCGGGAGAACATTCTCGCCGAGCACGTCGAACTCGGCGGCACCGTGCGGACCTACGACGCGGCATTCCGCGACAAGGTGATCGCCAGCATGCACCGCATTCTAAAGGGCATCACCGAGGCGCACGGCGCGACCTATGAGATGGATTACCGCAAGGGCTACCCGAGCATCATCAACAACGAAGAACTGGTGAAAGCGACGCTCCCGGCATTCCGGCGGATCGTCGGCGAGAAAAACGTGCGCGAGGCGATTCCCGGAATGGGCGGCGAGGACTTCTCCTATTTCTCCCAGCTCGCGCCCGGATTTTATTTCCGGCTCGGTGTGGCGAATGAGGCGAAGGGCATCACCGGCGGAGGCCACACGCCGATCTTCGACGTGGACGAGGAGTGCCTGAAGACCGGCGTCGCCGCGATGGCAGCGGCGGTGTGCGACTTCCTCGATTCCCCGAGGTAAAGGCAGTTGCCGAAGGAAATGTTTAGCGCGGGTTCGGCGGGGCTTCGTGCTCCTCGCGGGTGATAAAGCCGTCGTTGTTCCGGTCGAGGCGCTGAAAGAGTGGCGGCGGGCCACGAAATTCCTCGCGCGAGAGTTTGCCGTCTTTGTTGGCGTCGCCACGGGAGAGGATCTCGTCGAAGGCCGGCAATGAGCGGCGGGCAGCGGGTCCGCCGGGTTGCGCGCTGGCGCTCGCCGATGCGGTCGCGGTGCTCTCGGACGTTTTTGCTTCCGGCGCGGTGGACGGGCTCTTCAGCTTTTCGTCGAAGAATGCGCTGACCATCTCAGCGATCATCGGGTCATTGAAGCCCGGCCCGCCATGGCCCGCGCCGTGGATGGTGTGAAAGTGCGCGCTCACTCCGGCTTTTTTCAGCGCATTGAAAAGGAGCTGGCTCTGATTGATCGGCACGGTCGGATCCTTGTCGCCATGCACGATGAGGAAGGGTGGATCGTCGCGGGTCACGTAGGTGATCGAGTTCAGCCGCGCGGCCTTCTCCCGATTCTCCAGCACCGCGCCTCCGAGTAGCTTGGCCTCGGGCGAAGTGGCGGTCGCGTGGCTCTCGTAGCCGGGCGTGCTCGCGAAGACCGTAAAATCCGTCGGGCCGAAGTAATCGCACACTGCCTGCACACGGCTGTTTTGCTCAGGGTTCGCGCCGACCTCGAATTCCTTCACCTCGCCGCTGGTGCCGATCAATGCGACGAGATGCCCGCCGGCCGAACTGCCCCAAACACCGAAGCGCTGCGCATCCAGGCCGTACTCTTTCGCGTGCGCGCGCAGCCAGCGGATCGCGGCTTTGCAATCCTCGATCTGCGCGGGGAAGACGGCGTGCTGGCTGAGCCGGTAGCCGAGGCTGGCCACGGCGTAGCCGCGTTCGAGATAGCCGCCGCGCAGGGGCGGGCACTGATCCTTGCTCCCATTTTGCCAGCCGCCGCCATGCACCCAGATGATCACCGGCAGCGGGCCGCTCGCTTTTTCCGGGAGGAAAAGATCGAGCTTCTGGCGCTCGTGTCCGCCTTCGACGTAGGCGAGATCACGATGGGCTTTCGCCGCGGAAGGAAGGCGCGCATTGTCTTGCGCACGAGCGGGGCAGAGGGCGGTGAGGAGCGCGAGGACGAGGTAGGGAAATCTCATGGGCATTTGATGTTTCGAAACGCGCTCTGGTTGCGGGAAAGATTCGCCGCTCGCGAATTTCCTACCAGAGCAGGCCGATGATCGCGCCGGAGAGGACGAGCCACGCGGAGTTGACGCGATATTTTAGCAAAAGAAATGCAGCTCCGGCGGCGAGCGCAACGGTGCGCCAATCGACGAGCGCAACGCGCGCGAGCTGCCACGTGACGACGGCCATGAGCGCGAGGGAAGCGACGTTCAGACCGTCGAGAAATGCGCCAGCGATCGGCGAGGCGCGCATCCTCGGAATGAACGGTCCACTGATCGCGACGAAGATAAAGGCGGGGAGAAAAATGCCGACGGTGGCCACGATGGCCGCGGTCGGACCGCCGAGGATGTAGCCGATGAACGTGGCGCTGGTGAAGACCGGGCCGGGCGTGATCTGCCCGACGGCGATGGCATCGAGAAGCTGTGCCTCGGTGAGCCAGTGCCAGCGTTCGACGAGGTCGGCGCGCAGGAACGCGAGGAGTACGTAGCCGCTGCCGAAAAGGACGGAGCCGACCTTGGCGAAGAACCAGAACAGCGCGCCGAGGCTGAAGGGAGCTGCGGTGGCGGCGAGGCTCACCGCGGCGGGAAACGACGAGCCGAGAAAGGGCACCACCGCGAGCGCGGCCCCGGCGGCGGGCCGGCGGATTGCGCGGGCGGCCACCATCAGTGCGCCGCTGCCGAAGAGGACGGCGAGTTCGTTGACACCCGCCGCGGTGAGCGCGGCGGCGCACGCGCCGAGAATGGCCAGCCACTTCGTTTTCACCGCGGTGCGCGCGAGGCTCCAGAGCGCTTGCACGATCACGGCGACGATCACTGGCTTCATCCCGGAGAGCATGCGGTCCGTTTGCGGCAACACGCCGAATTTTACATAGGCCCATGCGATGACGCCGACGATGATCGTCGCCGGAAAGATGAAGCAGCAGCCCGCGATGATGAGTCCGGGCCATCCCGCGCGGCGGTGGCCGATGTGAATCGCTAGCTCGGTGGAGTTCGGTCCGGGGATGAGATTGGTCGCGCCGAGCAGGTCGAGGAATTCCGCGCGCGGGAGCCATCCACGGTCGCGCACCACTTCGCGCTCCATGATCGCGACGTGCGCCGCGGGTCCGCCGAACGCCGTGCATCCGAGCTTGAGGAAGAGCGCAGCCACTTCGCGCAGCGGATGGTCGGGGCGGACGGCGGCAGGCATCGCGGTCGGTTGTAGCGGCGGCGTGCGATCCGCGCACTCTTCCTCTGGGAGAAACGCCTGCCGCGCGGCTACGCCATCACGCCCTTCACGACATTCCCTGCGACGCCGGTGAGCCGGACGTCGAGACCCTGGAATTTCGTGTTGAGCCGGTGGTGGTCGATGCCCATGAGCGCGAGCATCGTGGCGTGGAGATCGTGGACGCTGACCACGTTTTCGATCGCGCGATAGCCGAGTTCGTCGGTGGCGCCGTAGGTCGTGCCGCCTTTCACGCCGCCGCCGGCCATGAAGACGCTGAAGCCGAGGATGTGATGATCGCGCCCCGTGCCCTGGCCCATCGGGGTGCGGCCAAATTCGCCTCCCCACAGGATCAGCGTGTCGTCGAGCATGCCGCGCTGCTTGAGATCCTTGATCAGCGCAGCGGTCCCCTGATCCACCTGCTGCGCGCCTTCCTTCATCCCTTCTTCGAGCTGGCCGTGGTGATCCCACGCGCGGTGGTAGAGCTGGATCATGCGCACGCCGCGCTCCGCGAGGCGGCGGGCGAGCAGGCAGTTGGACCCAAAGCTGCCGTCGCCGGGTTCCTTGATCCCGTAGAGGTCGAGCATTTCCTTCGGCTCGCTCTTGAAGTCGGTCAGCTCCGGCACGCTCGTCTGCATCTTGAACGCCATCTCGTACTGCGCGATGCGCGTCGCGATCTCCGGATCATTTTGTTCCTCGGCGAGGAAGCCGTTGAGCCGCTTGATCTCCTCCACCACCTGCCGCTGCGTGCTCTGGCAGACGCCCTCGGGATTGCCGATGTAATGCACGGCGTCGCCGCGCGACTGAAATTGTATCCCCTGGAAGCGGCTCGGCAGCACTCCGCTCGACCATTGGCGCGACGAGATCGGTTGCAGTCCGATTTTCCCCTTTGAATTGAGCACGATGAATCCCGGCAGATCCTGCGTCTCCGCGCCGAGGCCGTAGAGCAGCCACGAGCCCATGCTCGGCCGGCCCTTGATGATCGAGCCGGTGTTCATGAAGGCGTGCGCCGTGTCGTGATTGATCTGCTCGGTCTGCATCGAGCGGATCACGCAGAGGTCGTCGGCCATGCCCGCGATGTGCGGGAAAAGATCGCTCACTTCCACGCCGGACCTGCCGTGTTTCTTGAACGAAGTGACCGGGCCGCGCGCCTTGAGCGCCTGGTTCTGGAGCTGCGCGATTTGCTGGCCCTTCGTGAGTGACTCGGGGAATTCCTTTCCATCCAGCGCCTTCAACTCGGGCTTCCAATCGAACGTCTCGAACTGCGAAGGTCCGCCCGCCATGCACATGAAGATCACGCGTTTGGCTTTGACGGGGAAATGCGGTTGCGCAAGCGCGCCGTGCCAGCCCCCGGGCTTGGCGAGCGCGGGCGTCGCCGCGGCGCCGAGCTTTTCGGCGAGCATGGCAAAAGCGAGTCCGCCGAGGCCGTAGGCGCTTTGGGAAAGGAACGCACGGCGATTGACGCTCAGCGCGTGGGCGGTGGGATCGAAGGGCTTCATGGTGTGGGGCGGTTGGAAAAAACAAACGCTGTCATCCTGAGCGGAGCGGAGGCGGAAAGGTGGGCGTAGCTCAGGATGACCGTGTGTTTTGATTGGTTCATCCCGCACCAAAAATCACGCCCGCGTGTTCGGTTCCTCGGGATGACAGTCCTGTGGTTTAGTATCGCGTGATGCATTCCTGCGAGTTGAGCACGACGCGGCAGAGGCTGGTCCATGCGGCGAGTTCCGTTTTGTCGCCGGACGGCGGCGGACTGAAACCGACCTTGAGCAGCTTCTCCGCGTCCGCTGCGTTGGCGCGGTAGTAGTCCCGCTGGGTGGCTAGGAATTGTTTGAGCGACGCCTTCTCCTTTTCCTTCGCACGTCGCGCGACGGCGAACTGGAACGCGAGGTCGAGCCGCTCGTCGTCACTCGCCGCGTTCGCGCTGACGAGGCGAGTCGCGAAGAGCCGCGCTGCTTCCACGAAGCTCGGATCGTTCAACAAGGTCAGCGCCTGTTGCGGCGTGTTGCTCACGGTGCGCTGAGCCGCGCATTCGTCGCGCGCGGGGGCGTCGAAATTAACCAGCATCGGGTGCAGAAAACTGCGCTGCCAATGCATGTAAACGCCGCGCCGCCATTGCTCCGGGCCGGTCGTGGCGGCGTAGTCGCGATTCGGAAATTGCAGCGCCTCGTAGTAGCCGCCGGGCTGATACGGCTCCACGCTTGGGCCGCCGATGTCGCGCAGGTTCAGCACGCCGGCGACGAAGAGGGCGTTGTCGCGCACAAACTCCGCCTCGAGCCGGCGCGGGTTTTGCGAGGCGAGCAGGCGATTCGCCGGATCGGCCTCGCGCAGCTCGGGCCGCAGGCTGCTGCTCTGCCGGTAGGTCGCGCTGGTGACGATGCGCGTGATCATTTTTTTGAAATCCCAACTGTCGCGGAACTCGCCCGCCAGCCACTCGAGCAACTCGGGATGCGACGGCATCTCGCCCTGCGAGCCGAGGTCGTCGAGCGACGCGCTGAGCCCGACGCCGAAGAACTGCTGCCAGAGCCGGTTCATCACCGTGCGCGAGGTGATCGGGTTGTCGTTCGAGCAGATCCACTGCGCGAGATCGAGGCGCGTCAGGCGTTTCGTTTCGTTGCTCTCGATGCGTCCAGGCAAAAAGGACGGCGTCGAGGGCTGCACGACCGCACCGCTTTCATCCTGCCAGTTCCCGCGCGGCAGCACGCGCACGGTCAGCGGGTCCGTCGCTTTCGTCACCATCGTCCAGGTCCGGCCGTTGCGGGCCTCGCGCACCCTGGCGGCGAGTTTATTGGCCTGATCGAATGCGGCGCGATCGAACGCCGTGCTGAGCAGCCACGCATCGGACAGAGCCTGCTGCTGTTTCGGCGTGCGCCGATCGGCGGGAGCGAGCAACGCCTCGCGCACCGGCCGCGCGGCCACCCGCAGCGGATCGGTCGCGCCGAAGGGGCTCGTGGAAATGCGCAGAGGCACAGCGACTCCGCCGCTGATCGTCACGATGAGCCGGTCACGGTCACCGAGTTGCACCGGCGCATCGAGCAGCCACATCGAAGCCGGCGGACGCTCACCTTTCTGGCGCGGCATCTTCCAGCCGTTCGTCACGCCGATTACTTCCTCGCCGTTGTCATAGGCGGGCTCCCTGGCATTCGCGTCAGCGAAGTGGATGGCGAGCTTGCGTTCCTTGCCATCGGGCGTCTTCACGCTCGCGGCGAGCTTGAGGCCGGTCTCCTTTTTCGAGGGTTCGGTCGGGTCCGTTTTCTCCCGCGGCGCCTCGACGCGGATGGCCGCCACGCGTCCCGCCCCGGGCTGCAAGGTCACCCGCACATCCTCGCCTTTGCCGAGCGCTTTTCCGATCTGCAGGGCCAGGCCGGTGCCGATGGGCACGTCGCCATCCACCACCGGTTTTCCGGCTTTGAAGAGCTGCGCACTCACTGCCGGCGTCAGCCAGCCGGTGGGGTTTTTGGCGAGAAAGGCGCGCGCCTCTTCGATCCATTTTCCAAAGTCCGCTCCGGCCTTTGCATTCTTCGTCGTCCGTTCGCGGGCCGCCGCGAGGTGCGTATTGAGGACGCGCTCGGCGTCGAGCTTCCGCGCTTTCAGATACGGACTCTCCACCTCGATCTCGGGAGGAAAAGGGTAGTCGTTGTTGAAGCCCGCCAGCTCGTTGTTCTTCGTGTAGCCGTAGTCCGAATAAACGCCCCATTGCTTCACGTCGGCGAAGAACGATTGCAGCGAATAGAAGTCCGCCGTCTTGATCGGGTCGAACTTGTGATCGTGGCACTCCGCGCAGCCAAAGGTGCTGCCGAACCATGCCGCCGCCACCGACCGCACCCGCTCCGCGCCATACTTCGCGAGATACTCCTTCGGCTGCGCGCCGCCCTCCCGGGTCATCATGTTCAGCCGATTGTAACCCGTGGCCACGAGCTGCTCCGTCGTCGGATTCGGGAGCAGATCGCCGGCGAGTTGCTCGATCGTGAATTGATCGAACCGCTTGTTCGAGTTGAACGCATTGATCACGTAATCGCGGTAGGGAAAGATCCGCTGATTCTGGTCGCCGTGAAATCCGACCGTGTCGGTGAAACGCGCCACATCCAGCCACCACACGGCCATGCGCTCGCCATAGCGCGGGGAGGCGAGAAGCCGCTCCACCTGCTTCTCGTAAGCATCCGGCGTTGCGTCGTTGAGAAAGGCAGCGGATTCCTCTGGCGTCGGCGGCAACCCCGTAAGGTCGAGCGAGAGCCGCCGCAGGAGCTTTGCTTTCGGTGCCTCGGGCGACGGCGCGATTTTCTTCTCCGCCAGCTTCGCGCGAACGAACGCGTCGATCGGATTCGGCGCGCCAATCGCCGGCACCGCGGGCTTCACCAGCGGCGCATACGCCCAGTGCGCCTCATACTTCGCGCCCTCCGCCACCCAGCGGCGGATCGTTTCCTTCTGCGCTTGCGTGAGTTCTTTGTGTGCCTTGGGCGGCGGCATGAGGTCGTCTTCGTCCGTAGCAAAAATCCGCCGGATGATCTCACTTTCCTCGGGCTTCCCCGGCACGATCGGAATCTCGCCGCTCTCGGCCGCCTTCAGCGCTTCCTCGCGAATGTCCAGCCGCAGCTTGGCTTCACGCGCCTTCGCGTCGAAGCCGTGGCAGTGGAAACACGTGTCCGACATGATCGGCCGGATGTCGCGGTTGAACGACACGGGTCGCTCCGCGCGGACCATCGGCGCAGCGAGTACCACGGCGACCACCGCACAAGTGCGAAGGAAAGGGGACAGGTTCGGGGCAAACATCAGCACCATATTTGATCCGTTTCGCAGAGATTGCATTCCCGTTTCTTGGCGACCTCTTGTCCGGGATTCAGCGCCGCCCCGGCACGAGCGGCTGCGTCCACGCCCGTTCGAATTCTCCTTCCACCCCGGGATCGGCCATGGGCTTGGACGACACGACATGCGCGCGGACATAGATCTCGTCGCCTTTCAGCGCGTAGCTCGCCGAGGGGCCTTCCACTTTCGCGAGCACGGCACCGATGTCCTTGCTGTAGCGTTGCGTCACCCGCAGGGTCGCGCCGCTCTCGTCGGTGACTGGTTGGCGCGAGGCGTCGTAGCCCTTTCGGGTGCCGATGAATTCGGTCGTGTAAGTCACACCGGGTTCAGGCGCGATCTCGATCGAAAGTCGATCCGTCTCCCGCCGCACGTCCTTGAGCGTGACGCCCGATGACGAGTAGAAGTCGCCCGATTCCATCGCCGCGATCAGATCGCCGATGTCGAGCTTTGCAGCGCGCACCATCACCCATCCCCGGCCGGGGTGGCTGCGCTTCTTCGGCTCGTTGTGATAGTTGTGCGAGTCGTCCGTCGCGAGGCCGAACATCGGCTCCTTTCCGAGCACCGCGAGCCGCTCGGTGAGGATGATGTCCCACATCCGCTCGGTGCCGGCGTGTTGTTCGTCGCCTTCGTTGTGGACGCTCGGGTGCCCATTATAGACCTCGAAGAATCGTTCGCCTTCCACCTGCATCAGCTCCTCCGCGGTGATCGCCCATTTGTAGTTGGGATGATTGATGTGCGGGAACATCGGCACGCCCGTGCGCTTCCGCTGCTCCAGCACCGCGTTCACCGTGCGCTGCATGGAAGCGACCACCCCTTCGCTGCTCTTCGCGTCATAGGCCGTGTAAGGCAGAATTTTTTCCTGAATATTGGTCGCATTGATATGCACGCTCGGCGCGGTGATCTCCTCGCTCTGCACCATGAGGAAGCGCCCCGGTTCCTCGAGCGGCACGCGGAATTCGCTGAGCATCTTGAGCCGCACACGCTCCTCCCCGTTTTCCATTCGGCGTTCCACCCACTTTTCTCCCCAGCGCGCCAGGTATTTGTCGAGCGCCGGCTGCCCCGCCTTCGTCGTGGGAATCCACAGGGCGTGATCCGAGAGCACATTGTGATCGGACAGCGCGAGGAAGTGATAGCCCTGCTGCTTGTACCAATCCGCGATCATTTCGGGGAAGTCGTTGCCATCGCTCCACAGCGAGTGCGTATGCAGATTCCCCTTCCACCAACGCGGCGCGAGTTCCCCGGCCCCGGCCGTGCTGAGGGTGAACGCGAGAATGCTAATAAGGAGGCAACGGGAGAGCATAAAATGGGGGAGGGGGACGGGCTACTCGACAATCTGGAGGCCAGCGCAATCGTTAGGGCCGCGATGGGCTGAAGCCGAAGCTCCAAAAGCGAACGCCAATGCCCGAATGGCGAATTCCTTTGCCCCAAAGGCAGACGCCAACGCCGGAAAGGAAGAGTGAGTTGCAACGGATATCTGGACGAAGAGTTGTCTAGTTTGTGGATTGTTTGAGGTGGGAATCAGAGTAGGAGTCGATGGAGCCACGACGCTCTGCGAGCGGTGTCTCCAGCTGTAGACCAGATTGCTGCTGATGCAGAGTTCCTGAACGGGTTTGCCAAGTGCGAAGAAGATCCACGGCCTGCGCCTTGCACTGGGGGGAGTATAGCGCTCGCGGGGTGACAAATGCATGGGTGTGGGATTCTGAAGTGGTCCAGAATCTGGAGCACCTCAGTTTTTCTCGACGAGCTTTGGCCAAGACCGCCACCAAGCCACAAGAGTTTGTTTCCTGTAGTGCCCTCCCGATGCGTCGAAGGGTCTTGCCGGCGCCCGCCAAGGCCGAATCCGTCATCGATGCGTTTTTCAAAGATCATAGCGCAATCCTTTCCACGGTCATACTCCCTCGCTCTTCGGCGCGGGTGGAATGGACCGCAGCTTGGGGGTCGCCTGCAATCTCACGGAGCTTTTGTTTCGGCAACTTCCAGGCGATCCGTCTTCAAGGCCTTCCATGTCTCCTTGCCGTTGGCGAAGACGCGAGCGTAGTATCTGCCCGCCTTATGTTCCTGAAGGTTTTGCATATTCGTTCGGTTCCACGTTTTTACGGAAACGATCGACTTCATTCCATGACCGGCGGAAACGACCGTGAATGCGCAAGAAGGAAACCTGCACAAAACGCGTGAGTTACTCTGTAGTCGGGCCTGTAGCTCAATGGTTAGAGCAGGGGACTCATAATCCCTTGGTTGTGGGTTCGAATCCCACCGGGCCCACAATTGCACGGCGGCAACCGGGTGCCGGCAAATTTTACGGAGGATTTTCGACGGCTAGCGGTCTTTCGGGCTTAGTTCCGAGACCGACGTTGGTCTGCCCCCGGTTTTTGAGCCACTCGCTATGAGAGTTTTGGGTTGGGTTCGGGTGTTTGGTTGTGGGTTTGGTGTTCGAGGAGAAGAGCGCAGCCTTGCGGCTGCCGGAGCGTAGCGGAG
>JANOAZ010000187.1:0-6420 GCA_031411395.1 Chthoniobacteraceae bacterium | reverse complement strand
AACGTCGTCGCTGCTTACGGGAAGCTGCATGACAAGGGTTTCGAGATCCTCGGCATCTCTCTCGACCAGGACAAAGCCGCGATGGAAGGCTCGATCAAAAAGCTCGGCATGACGTGGCCTCAATATTTCGACGGCAAGGGCTGGCAGAATGCGATCAGCACTTCCTTCGGGATCAACTCCATTCCCGCCGCATGGCTGATCGACAAAAAAGGGATGCTCCGGGAAACGGGTCTGCGCGGCGAGGCGCTCGGAGCCGGAGTGGAGAAGCTGCTCGCGGAATAGGGCGGGGATTCTCATTCCAAAATGAATCCGAACGACATCCTTGTCCTTGCCATCAAACAATCGGTGATGGCGATCTGCCGCGCCGACGGCAGCATCCTCTGGACGACCCGACTCGAAGGCGGGGCCGGGCATGCTTTCATCACCTTGGTGAGCGATTTCAGGTACGTCTATGCGACCTGCAACGGAGTGCTTCACGGCCTCGAACTCCAGACCGGCACGGTGGTCTGGAGCAATCCCCTGAAAGGATTCGGCTACGGCATCGCCAGCCTTTGCCTGCCGGGAGAGCACTCTCCGCTGCACGCCGGCGCCGCTGCCCAGATCGCAGCCGACGCAGCGGCCGCCGCGGCGGGTAGCGCGGCCGCGACCTGATCCCATCGGCGCCTGGGGCGCCGCTTTCATATCCACCCATGCTCCGCATTCTCGCGCTGCTCCTTACAGCTCTCCTTTGCGGCGCGGCTGCGGAGGAGTCGGGCCTCTTCGTCGCCGTCGGCTACGGCGGACGGCGGATCAGTTCGCGCGACGGGACGACGTGGGAGAATGACCAGCGCTGGAGCGAGGTGGCGGCGGATGACGACAACGTGCTTTTCAACGTCGCGTTTGGCGCGGGGAAATTCGTTGCCGTCGGAGGCGGCGCGAAGATCGGGCGCATTCTGAGCACGCGCGACGGCCGGGAATGGCGTGCGCTTCCGCAGGTCAAGGGACGCGTCGCGACGATCGCTTACGGGAACGGCCGGTTCATCGCCGGGCACGATGCGGAGCTGATGTTTTCCACCGATGGCGAAACGTTCACCCCCGGCGAGCGTCTCGACTGGAAGGGCAGCGTCCACGCGCGGCGGAGCGCGTGCGGAGATAGCGAGGCGGGGTTCCGAACGGTGATCATCGGCGACGTGGATCTCTGGTCGGAAAAGAAACGCGTCTCGTGGCGCGGCGTGACCGGCGACGGGACCCGCTGGGAGCACACCGCGCTCGACGCACCCGCCGCGCGCGACGTGGCCTACGGCAGTGGGCACTTCGTCGTCGTGGGTCCCGGCGGATTGATCGAGAGTTCGCACGATGGTGAGACCTGGCAGCGCCACGATGTCGGCGTGGCCGACGATTTCTCCCGCATCGTCTGGACCGGTCAGCGCTTTCTGATCAGCGGCGGGAAGGTCGCGTGGAGTTCGCGCGACGGGTTGTCGTGGAAGGCTGAGCCTCACCGCGTCACGGGTTCGCTGGCGTGGGCGCGCGATGGCTGGCTCGCGCTCAGTTTTTCATGGGGCGGAAATGTTCACGCCTCGCCCGATCTGAGCACGTGGCGACGATTGCCGATTTCCCCGGGCCCATCGCTTCAGGCCGTGGCATTTGGCGCCGCGCTCGAAGTTCCTCGTTGAGTCCGCCGCCGTGTGGTGGATGGTGTTCTCATGAACACCGAGCCTGAATCCCGCCCGCCGACTCCGCCGGGGCGCGGCGCAGGCTTGAATCCAGCGAACCGGTTCGAAGCGCGGCGCGTCGAGCTGGAGCCGGATGCGCTCCTCGACGACGACGGCCGCCCGCTGCCGCTGCGCACGCAATTCTTCCACGACGACACGCAGTCGATCATTGCCTTCAACGACTCGCCGGACATTCCCTTCCGCGCCGGCGTGAGTCCGTACCGTGGTTGCGAGCACGGCTGCGCGTATTGTTTTGCGCGGCCATATCATGAGTATCTCGGATTCTCGGCGGGGTTGGATTTTGAGTCGAAAATCATGGTCAAGCTGCGCGCCGCGGAGCTGCTGAGGGAGGCGTTGTCTCGCAGGAAATGGGAGCCGCAGACGATCGCGATGAGCGGCGTGACGGACGTCTATCAGCCGGTCGAGCGCCGGCTGGGGCTGACGCGGGCATGCCTCGCGGTGCTCGCGGAGTTTCGGAATCCCGTGGCGATCATCACCAAGAATCATCTCGTGACGCGGGATGTGGATCACCTCGCCGAGCTGGCGAAATACCGCGCCGCCAGTGTGGCCATCTCGCTCACCACGCTGGACGGCGAACTCGTGAAGACCCTCGAACCGCGCGCGTCCACTCCAGCGCGGCGGCTGGCCGCGATCCGGGAGCTGAGCGCCGCGGGCATCCCCGTGCGGGTGCTCATGGCGCCGATCATCCCCGGGCTGACAGATCATGAAATTCCCGCACTGCTCGCGGCCGCCGCGGAGGCCGGGGCGATCGGGGCGAACTACGTGATCCTGCGGCTGCCGCATGCCGTAGCGCCGATCTTCGAGGACTGGCTCGAGCGCCACGCGCCGGGGCACAAGGAAAAGATCCTCGGCCGCATCCGCGAACTGCGCGGTGGCAAACTCTACGATGCGCGGTGGGGAACGCGGATGCGTGGCGAGGGGCCGCTCGCGGAGCAGATCAAGGCGATGTTCGTTCTCGCGAAAAGGAAGGCCGGCTTCCGGGGCGAGAGCGTCGGGATGAATTCCACAGCGGAACTTTCGACGGCCTCCTTTCGAGTTCCGAGCGATCAGCTTTCTCTCTTCGGCGATGACTGAGTCTCGCGAAAGTGGTGGAGGAGGAATCCTGGAGGTACACGCTCCGTGGTGTCACCAATCCAGCGGGCGGAGGTGGCGGCTTGTCCATGGAAGTTTGGGACACGACGGAGCGTGTCCCTCCAGAAAAAAGGTCGCCGGGGTGCGGTCATTTGTCGTTGGTCATTTGTCGTCCGTTCCGTAATTTTTTCGTCCCATGCAAAAATCCGACGGAATGAACTACGCCCCCGAGGGCAAACCCGCGCCGGTCGTGGAGCCAGGCGACTTCCCTTTCGCCGCCATCGCGCTCGATCACGGGCACATCTACGGCCAGTGCAAGGGCCTCGTCGAGGCCGGCGGCGACCTGCGTTACGTCTATGATTCCGACCCGGCGAAGGTGGAGAAATTCTGCGCCACTTTCCCCGGCGTGCAGGCGCTGCGCAGCGAGGCCGAGGTGCTGGAGAAGACCGACATCAAGCTCGTCGCCGGTGCCGCCATTCCCAACGAACGCGGGCCGCTCGGCCTGCGCGTGATGGCTGCGGGCAAGGATTATTTTACCGATAAGACGCCCTTCACGACGCTCGATCAGCTCGCGGCGGCACGCGCCGCGGTGAAGGCGACGGGAATGAAATACATGGTCTATTTCAGCGAGCGGCTGCACGTGGAATGCGCGGTGCGCGCGGGGCAGCTCATCGAGCAGGGTGCGATCGGGCGGGTGGTGCAGGTGACCGGCCTCGGGCCGCATCGCAGCTCGCCCGCGAGCCGGCCGGCGTGGTTTTGGTCGCAGGAAAAAACGGGCGGCATCCTCACCGACATCGGCTCGCATCACTTCGAGCAATTCCTTTACTGGACCGGCGCGACGGACGTGAAGGTGGTGAACGCGGCGGTCGCGAACTACAAACACAAGCAGTATCCCGAGTTCGAGGATTGGGGCGAAGCGAACCTCCGCGCGAGCAATGGCGCGACGCATTACCTGCGCGTGGACTGGCTCAATCCCGACGGCCTCCGCACCTGGGGCGACGGCCGCGCCTTCATCCTTGGCACCGAGGGCTACATCGAACTGCGCAAGTATCTCGACGTGGCGCGCGACCTCGAAGGCGACCAGCTTTACCTCGTCGATCACAAGGGCGAGCACCACATCCGCTGCCACGGCGAAGTGGGCTACCCGTTCTTCGGCGCGCTCATTCTCGACTGCCTGAACCGCACCGAGAACGCGATGAGCCAGGAGCACGCTTTCCGCGCCGCGGAGCTGTGCCTCACGGCGCAGGCGATGGCGTCGAAGATCGAATAACCGCGACGGGCTGCCGCATGCACAGCCGCCGATGCCCGTAGAGCATCGCCGCAGCGCTGAGGCCGAAGGCGACGCCGCCGACGCCCATCGCCGTGCGCAGCCCGACGAGGTCGGCGAACTTCGCCATGATCAGGCCGGAGAACGGCAGCACGCCGAAGAAACTCAGCCCCATGATGGCCGAGACACGGCCGCGCATGGCGTCGGGCGCGCGCTCCTGCACGATGGTATTGGCGAGACCGAACATCGTCGAAGTGCCGAGCGTCAGAAAGATCATGGAGACGACGGCCTGCCAGAACGCGTGCGCATTGGCGAGACCGAGCATGCAGGCCGTGATGAGGACAGTGCCGACGCGCAGATAGGTCGCGCGTTTCTCCGAGGAAATGGTGAGCAGCCAGACCGACCCGACGAGTGCGCCGACCCCGGAAGAGGCCATGAGGAAGCCATGCGACTGCGCCTCCACCCCGAGGACGTGGCGTGAGTAGAGCGGCATCATGACCATGAAAAACGGCGAGATGCAGGTGGTCAGAGTGGCGAGGAGCGAGATCATCGCGAGCGTGGGCTTGTCGCTGCGGACGTAGGCGAAGCCTTCCTTCATCCCGGTCTGCCGCAGCGCTTCCTCCTCGTCCGTGCCACGCGGGCGCGGATGCAGGGTGAGGAGCGCCGCGATCAGCGCGAGGAAGCTTGCGGCATTGACATAAAACGCCGACGCCGTTCCGAGCGTGCCGATGAGCCACCCGCCAATCGCCGGACCCGCGAGGCGGGTGGCGTGAAAGATCGAGCGATCCACGGCGATGGCCGCGGCGAGCTGGTCCTTTTCCACGAGCTCCGGCGTGAGCGCAGACGCCGCCGGCATCTCAAACGCCGTGCTGATGCCGAGGAGGATGCCCGCGACGAGAATGTGCCACACGGCGATCTGCCCGCGCGCGACCAGCCAGCCGATGGCGAGTGCGAGGATGATCTGCACGACCTGCGTGGCGAGCAGGATGAGCCGCTTGTCGTGCCGATCCGCGACGATGCCGCCATGCATGGTGAGCGCGAGCATCGGCAGGCCGGCGCAGAAATTGATGAGGCCCAGCGAAAAGGCGCTCGTGGTCAGTCCCGCGACCACCCAGCCCTGCGCCATCTGCTGCATCCAAGTGCCGAGCATCGAGATCGTCTCGCCGGCCATGTAGCGTGCGAACGGACCGCGCCGCAGCACCTGCCACGCGGCGAGGGAGGGCGAATCGGATTTTGGGCTCACGGGAAAGGCGGGCACTGTCGCTGATTTCGCGGCGGTGCCAAGAGCGGCGCGCCCCGAGCTGCACCGCAGGGTCGATTGGACGTGCGGGGAGGAATGACCTGGCGCGCAGCGCCGCATCGAAAAAAGTCATCCTGAGCGAAGTCGATGGACCTCTCGCCTCCGCCCGCAGAAGTCAGTGATCCTTCGCGAGCTCAGGACGACGGGGTTTCGTTCGCGCTGTGCGCGCGACAGGACTTTCGTCCACGCTCCTACACCAGCCCGCGCTCGCCCAACCGCGCCCACACGGTGCGCATCATCCGGTAGCCGAAGTAACCTTGCGGCACTTGGAGAAACTCGGAGCCGGGCCAGCGGGCGTGGAGCCGCGCGATATCGGCGGCGGGGGCGATGCGGTCGTATTCGCCGGCGCAAAGGAGCACGCGATCAGCACCGCAGAGCGCCTCGCCATGCAGCGGCGACGAGAGCGGGAAATGGCGTGCGACGAGCGCCGCCTCGATCCCCGCGCGATGCAAGCCACGCCGCAGCGCGGCGCCGGCGGGCGACCTCCAGATGGCGTGCTCGACATCCACGATCGGCTCCATGAGCGCGACGAAACGGAAATCCCGCTCGACCGAGGCGAGCAGCGCGCCGATCCATCCGCCGTAACTCGACGCCCAAAGCCCAAACTCGCCGCACCCCCACGCGCGGAGTTGCGCCATGAGCTGGCGCAATTCCACGACGCCCTGCCGCAATCCCTCCGCGCTTCGCACGAGATCGGCGGTGATCGCAAATTCGCCATTCCAGCGCCCGCGCGGCGTGCGCGAGTAGTGATAAGGCAGATGCACAAAGACAGCGTTCCATCCGCGCGCATTGAAGGCCGCGGCCCAGCGACGATAGCCCGCATCGCTCGCGGACATGAGCGCGTGGAGGAAGATCACCGTCGGCGCACGCCAGCCCGCGGTGCAGGGGAAGAGGTCGGCGTGGGCCTGGTCATTTTCCGCATACCCCGTGTGGATCGGACTCGCCCAGCGTAGCAAAGGAAGGCGGAGCCCCTGCGACGCCGGCGCGGTCCTGGAGGGACACGCTCCGTCGTGTCCGTGTATCCTGGGACACGACTCCAGTATCCTGGGACACGACGGAGCGTGTCCCTC
>JANOAZ010000186.1:0-4604 GCA_031411395.1 Chthoniobacteraceae bacterium | reverse complement strand
CCGCGCAGAAGATGCCGCCCTCGTCGCCGAGCAGCACGTCCACCTTCATCGGCGAGCCCGCGCGCACTTCGAACCATTCGCCTTCCAGCAGCGGCGTGCCGGCCTTTTTCGGAAAGCTCACGTTGCCGGCACTCGTGCGGTTCTTGTCCACATAGCCGATGTCCGAGGCATCGAGCACCACGTTTCCGTTCAGGCCGACGATGAGCACGTTGTCGCCCCAGCCGACGAAGCGGTATTGGCCGCTCACGGCCGGCGTGACCGTTCCCGTGTAGTGTGCGACCCACATGGCCGCGCCGGCTTCCGGGGCTTGGAAAGCGTCGCCGGCTTCCGAGTCTGCGATCGCGGGAAAGAAAAACGCCTTCGCGCCGAGCTTCGCTTTCGAAGTAAAATGTTTGTGTCTCGCCGGCACCGCCCAAGTGCCGCCGCGCGCAAATTCTTTGAGGATCTCGGTATAGACTGGCCGATTGCCGCGCTTCACTCCCGTATCCTTGCCCTGCTCGTCGCGTTTGAAATCGTAGAAGGTGCCGACAAGCCCGACGCCCGCGCCGCGAAAGCCGAAGAGCGACATGCCGCTGCCACCACCCCCGCCACCGCCGCTCATGCCACTGCCCATGCCGCTGCCAAAGCCCAGGCCGGTGCCGAACCCCGCGCCGCCCATGCCGGCCATCATGCCCGGCACCACGGTGCTCGCGGTCGGGATGGTCGGCAGATCGGGGAGGGAAACTTTCGCGATGCCCGCGCTCACGATGCGCTTGGCCTGCGGAGGAGCGCCGCCGGTTTTCTTTTTCTGCGCCATGGAGACCTTGTGCTCCAGCGCGCGTTTGCTCGGATTGCTGGAAGGTGGGCCCCCTTTGAAGGTCACCTTCCGCTTAGCCTGGATGCGCTGGACGATGAAGTAGGTCGCGCCGACGCCGAAAAGCAGATGCGCGACGATGCTGATGAACAGGAATTTGCTCGCCGCCAGCTTCGCCCAAATGCCGGGACGTTGGTGCGCGGGTGTTGTGATCGGCACCGGTGGAGGTGCGCTGGGTGACACGCTGCCTTGCGGTGCGGTGGGGCGAGCCTCCGGTTTCGTGGGTGGCGGCGGGACGGGCGGGGCGACTGCTACGGCTGGCGCGTCCTCGCTCGTCGCGACGGGCACCGGCTGGATCGGCGTGCGGGCGGGCGGTCGCGCCGCGGGTTTTGGCGCGGTCGGCGCTGGTTTCGCGGACGTCGGTGCGGGTGGTTTCGCGGGTGCGGTGGATGGCTTCGCCGCGAGCGTCGCGATCGCCGCGAGGATCGCCTTGCGATGTCCCAGCGCGACGACGCCGCACTCTTTCAACTCCTCGGGCGTCAACTCCGGGAGCATCGCGACGGTGAGGTGATTTTTCTCGAAGGCCGCGGCGTATTGTCCCAAGCCGAGGCCTTCGAGCCAGGCGGCGATTTCAGTCGGTTCACTCATTAGCGGGATCTCATGGTTTCGGGGTTGTGGAATTGATCGCCCATTTTTTGAAGTCGTAAACGAGCGAGCGCGTTCCCGACTGGAGCGTGAGCGGTCCGCCATTGGGGTGCAGGGCGCCGTTCGTGCGCAGCAGCGGGATGAGGTCGTAGCGCACGGGTTTGCCGTTGAGCAGGCATTCGTCTTTCACCGGAGGCTCGAGCGGCTTCCAGCGCAGGCTCAGCGTGTCGCCCTTGAGGTTGGTGAAGGTGAGCGACGGCGGCGCGGCTTTCGTCGTGTCGCCGAGTTTCGTCCTCGCGAGCAGCGCGTCGCCAAATTTCCCCAGCTCCACATCCACCCCGCCGCCGGCGAAGGGCGCGAGCGGAGTCGTCTCCAGAATCCACCCGCCGTGCATCGCGTCGCAGCGCAGGAGGTCGAGCTTCTCGCGGGTGTTCGGGTTGTCCCACTGCGCGGCCTGCGTGAAGCGAAACGCGAAGAGCATGCTGCCGCCGTGGCAGAGCACCCAGCCGCCGCGCTCGACGCGCTTCACGATCGCGCCGGTGGTGGTGAAAGGCGCGCGCGTGATCCCGAATCCGTACTCGGCCGGGACGTCGTAAACGCCACAGCGCGGCCTGCCATGCGGAGAGCACGTCCGGCTGGAAGACGCGGCCCGGATGCGCGAGCCAGTAGGACTGCGGCGCGGAGTTGATCTTGAACGGCTGGTCGCTGCCGTAGAGCAGCCACGCCATGCTGTTCGTCGGCGCCGCCGCGTGCGGGCTGAGATTGAGCGAGCCCCAGTATTTGCCCCGGCCTGCGGTGCTAATGTGGTAGCCGCGATGCCAGTGGGCGCCGGTGTGGATGAGCATGAAGTCGAGCGTCATCGCCGCCGCCTTGCTCATCGCCGGATCGCGGCAGAACTCCGCGAACATGCGCGTTGGTGCGAAGTCGGTGCCGTAATAAACGGGCGCGTCGTACTCGCTCGCGTTGCGGTCGGTCGTCTCGCGAAAGATGCGCCAGAGCCAGCCCGCGCAGTTCTTCTGGATGGTCGCGGCGTTGTTGCCCGCGGCGTCCAGGAGGTCCGGCCATTCCTGCGCCGCGAGCCAGCCGGAGCCGTCGCGCATCAGCTCGTAGTTGAGCGAGACGCCGATCGGCTTCGCATACGTCCAGCTCGCAGCGAGGCGTTTCACCTTCGCCGCCATCGCGGGCGGGAACTTTTCCCGATGCACGAGATAGGCGTGCATCACCGCGTGCAGGTTGAACGGGTCGGGCTTCGCCTTCAGCGTCGCGTCGAGCATCCTGTCCAGCGCCGCCAGCGTGCCCGGCGGATCGATGCCGAGCTGCAGCCGCGCGGCGAGGAAGGGCATGCCATCCTTCGGGAAGGTGGGGCTGCGCGGCGTGACCGTGGCGAAATACTTCGCGCACGCCGCCGCGCGCTCCGCGTAGTTTTTTCCGGTCAGCCGCGCGTCGGGCTCGGGCGCCTGGGCAAACAGCTTTGCGGCGATGAGGAAGGACGCGAGGAAACAAGGGAAGGACGCTGGCATTTGGCAGTGGGTTCGCCGCCGCGCCGGCGGCAGCCCGCACCGTCCGGATTCTTCGCATCTCGCCAGGGCCGTCAAGGGACTCATGGCAGACGCATCACTTCCAGGCGAACGAAGCGTTTGGCGCTCGCGTCCGTGGGCACGCGGACCATTACGGTCTGCACACGGGTGTCGTCTGAGAGCGGCGGAACGACTTCAATCACCCCCGCGCTGCTCCACGAACTGGCGGCGAGGGTGTCGCTCCACTTGACGGTGAAGGTCACGCCATCGGCCATCGCGGCGAGGCTTCGGGTGTAGGTGAACTCGAGGATTGCGCCGTTTCTCGCGATGCCCGTTGCGGCAGACGTTGCAGCGTTTGGATTCTGCCCGGTGGCGAATTCCATGAGGTTGAATTCGCCGTCGTTGTTGGCGTCGAAGAGGTCGGCAGCGTTGCCGGTGTTCGCGATGGTGCCGAAGTTGTTGAAGCGCCATTGCTCGCTGGCCGTGGTGAGATGCAGGACCACGTCGTTGCCGTCGCCGCCGGTGTAGGTGATGGACCACAGGTAGCCGTCCGCGGTGAAAACGGAGTTGTTTGGCAGCCCGCCGAATGTGCCGGAGATGGCTCCGGCGCTGGTCTTGTTCAGGATGGTGAAGTTGGTGCCGGGCGCGAGTCCGGGGGCGGCGATGATGTCGAGTGCGCCGGCGAGGGTGACGCTTCCACTCGTGGTGAGCTGGTCGTAGCCGGGGCCGGGCGTTGGGCCGTCGAGTTGGACTTGGAACGTGCCTCCGCTCGGGACGCTCACTGCGCCAGTGGTGCTGGCGACGCCGAAGGGTGCAAGCGTGCCAGCAGTGGCGGTGATGGCGCTGGTGAATGTGCCAGAGACCGCGAGCTTGCCGGCGCTGATGGTCGTCGCACCGGTGTAAGTATTGGTGCCTTCGAGCGCGAGGGTGCCGGTGCCGGTCTTGGTGATGCCTCCGGTGCCGTTGATGCTCGCGACGTTTCTCAATGTGCCGCTCGCGAAGATGAGCGATCCGATGGTGTTTGTGGCGTCACCGATGGTGCCGCCGGTCATGTCGAGTGTGCCGCCATCGAGCGTGAGCGTCTCGGTGCCGCCGAGGCTGGTGATGTTGCCGCCGATGGTGAGCGTGCCGCCGAATACGTTGAGCGTCGCGGTGCCGCCGGCGGTGTGGGTCATCTCGAGGTTACCGGCGACGTTCACGCTGCCGCCGCTGATTTCAAAAGTGCCCGTCGTCGGAAAGCCTGTGGAGTTCACGCTTTGAAAGCCGAGATACAACGCGCCGACGTTGAGTGCGCTCGTGCCGCCAGTGCCGCCGCCGATGCGGAAGGTGCCAAAGGTTTGCGGATTAGCGCTCCCGCCATTCGATGTCTGGTAGCCCACATAGAGGTTCGTGATGCTGCCGGTGACGCTGCCGTTGGTAAGGTCCACGGTTCCAGTGTGGTCGTAAGTGCTGCCCGTATCCGTCTTCGCGCCGACATACATGTTCGTCACGGCGGTGGTCGTGCCGGTGCCGGCGAAAGTGAGAGAGCCGGTGGTGACGCCGCTGTTCCATTTCATCGTGCCGGAGCCGGTCGCGCTGAGGTCCTGCGTCTCGCCGATGGTGATGGTGGTGGCGTGGATTTGATTCGCGCCGCTGCCCAGATAGAGCGT
>JANOAZ010000185.1:0-6477 GCA_031411395.1 Chthoniobacteraceae bacterium | reverse complement strand
CCCCCCTGCCTGCGGCGCGTCGTCGGCGGCACAGAAATCGGCGGGGGTTTTTGGTGTGCGGCGCAACCGACGCCGCTTTGGGCGGGCTCGGAGACCCGCGGCGGGGTGGCGCGTTCAGCCTGCCGCGTCGCTCCGCTCCTGCCAAAGCGGCGTCGGCGCTACGCTCTGCCGCCGCACTCCATAGCGCTGGCGCTACGCTCCGTAGCTACTTCTTCGCCGCGGCCTGATGCGCGTCGTAGGCGGCCCAGAATTCGGCGACGGGGCGCGGCCCGGTGTGGTTTTCTCCGAGGAAGGCGTCGGCATCGATGCTCAGCAAAGTCTCGCTTTCGCGCAACGGGAGCAATTGCTTCGGGAATACATCGCAAGTCAGCTGTTCGAGCTGGGTGAGAGTCAGGATCGGGGAGAAGTCGGCGATCTTCTCGCAACTGCGAAGCTCCAGTTCTTTCAGCGGCGCGCCCCGTAGCGGCGACAGGTCGTCCACGGAAGTATACGAAAGCGTGAGTACTTCGAGCGGGAGGCCTCGCAGCGCGGCAATGTTGCTGACCGGCGCTCCGTTGAGGTCGAGCGTGTGCAACGGCATCCCTTGCAGGAACGAGAGGTCGGATACCTTCGTCTTTGCCAATCTGAGGCTTTCGAGCTGCATGCCTTTCAACGGCGAACCGTCCTCGATATTTGAATTGGCGCCGGCATCCAGTTTCACGAGCCGCATTCCTCGCACCGCATCGAGCTTGGAGATCCCCGTGCCATTGACACTAAGATCGGTGATCGGCATCCCTGCGATGGGCGTCAGATCGATGTTCTTTGCATTGGTTAGTCTGAGCTTTTGCAGAGGCATTCCCTTGAGCGGAGAAAGATCGGTGACGAGCGTGTGTGAAAGGAGAAGCGTCCGTAGCGGCATTCCCCGGAGCGGCCCGAGATCAACGACATTGACTCTGTTGATATCGAGCGTCTGGAGGCGCATGCCCCGCAACGGTTCCAAGTGGGTGATAAACTTGCTGTTCACGGACACTTCGTCGACTGGCAATCCGCGAAGCGCGTCGAGCGAATGGATGGGCGTGTCATAAAATCGGACGCAGACCAAACCAGATTTCGCGACGTTGACGCTATAGCTGCCCCGACCCAAGGCAGAGAGAAGACGCTGACTGACGAGCTTGCGCCGGTTCTCGGCACCGACCTTCAGCTTGTTCGCAAATACGACCGCCGGGCCGGTTGCTTGGACGGTCTGCAGATGATCGAAGACTTCGCGGGCGGCGTCGATTTCCCAACGCTCGGCGTCGGGGGCGGCGGCGAGCTTTTCCACGGCGGGGAGAATGCTTGCGAGCTTCGCGTCGGCAGGGTCGCGCTGCTGGGCGAGGCGCAGGGCGTCCGCGGCGTCGCTCCAGCGCTCCAGGGCGAGGAGCACCCACGCGCGCTGCCACCGTGCGCGAAGGAGCGCGGGGTCGAGGGTGAGGGCGGAGTCGAGCTTCTCTCGTGCGCTGGCGAAACGCTGGGAGCCGGCTTCGCTCTCGGCAAGCTGGAGAAGCGCGGGCGCGCTCTTTTTCAGTTCGGTAAGGGCGCGTTCGGCGCGGCGGCCTTCGATCACGGCCTTGGTGCCGAAGCCGCCGCCAGCGAGGAGCACGAGCGCGGCGGCGAGGGCGGCGGTCTTGTGGCGCTTGAGGGCGAGGAGGAGCTGGCGGCCGAGGCCGGCCTCTTCGGCGCGGGTGGCGAAGCCGGCCTCGAATGCGGCGATCTCGGCCTGCAATTCGCGCACGCTCGCGTAGCGCGCGGATTGATCGAGGGCGAGGGCCTTGCGGCAGACGGCGAGGAGGCCGGGGGGAATTGCGGATTGTGGATTGCAGATTGCGGATTGGCCCGCTGCGGGGGTCCACTCCAACTCAGAGCGCCTCACCTTTTTGACAATGTCCATGGCGTCGCGGCCGGTGACGAGGGGGCGCAGGTGCAGCAACTCGAAGAGGATCGCGCCGAGGGCGTAGAGGTCGCTGCGTTCGTCGAGCCGATCAATCTCGCCGCGTGCCTGCTCGGGCGGCATGTAGGCGGGCGTGCCCATGATGGTGCCGGCCAGGGTGTGCGTGCCGGTGCTCGTGGCAGCGTCGGGCGCGGCGGCTTCCAATTGCAGGCGCAGGGCGGTGTCGATGGCCTCGGCGGCGGCGGTCTGCGGTTCGCCGAGGATTTTCGCGAGGCCCCAATCCATGACGAGCACTTCGCCGTACTCGCCGAGCATGATGTTCTCCGGCTTGAGATCGCGATGGATGACGCGGTGGCTGTGCGCGAAGGCGATGGCGTCGCACACTTTCTGGAAGATGGTGAGTAGCGCGGGGAGCGGATATTTCTCCCGCATCTCGGGCACGCCGTCGGCGAGGAGCGCGAGCACCTTTTTCAGCGTCACGCCGCGCACGAACTTCATGGTGTAAAAGACCTGCTCGTGTTCATCCACGCCCAGCTCGTGGACGGGGACGATGTTCGGGTGCTCGAGCCGCGCGGTGATCTGCGCCTCCTGGATGAAGCGCAGCAGATCGGTCTCCTGCCCGCTTTCGAGCATCACTTTCACGGCCACGGTGCGGCCGGTGGTGAGCTCGCGCGCGTCGAGGATCGCGCCCATGCCGCCGTGCGCGACCACGCGGCCGATCTCGTATTTGCGGTCGCCGCGAAACTCCACCGGCAGCATCCGCCGCACGAGCGCGGTGGCGGGCGCGAGCGAGACTTCGCCGGTGAGATCGGCGCGCCGCCGGCGCAGCTCCATGGTGGCGGTGCCGATCTGGATTTTCTGCGTGGGGAAAATGCGCGTGGGCACCGAGATGCGCTCGCCATTGACGAAGGTGCCGTTGCTGGAGCCGAGGTCTTCGAGGAGGAGGTCGTGGTAATTGACCGTGAGCCGCGCGTGCTGGCGCGAGACGAGGTTCACGTCCACGCGCAGGCCGCAGTCCACGTCGCGGCCGATGACGTACTCGCCGGGGGTGACGACGCGCCGGAGCAGCTCCGCGCCCTCGGAGGTGATGAGGACTTCAGTCTCGGGGACGAACATCGCGCGCAGGGTGGCAGAGGGTGAGGCGCGGCGGAAGGGGAAACGCGCGGGGGCGTGATGGGGCCGTGGACAGAACGGGGCCGCGTGCTACCGTTCGCCCCATGAAAAAGCGGCTCGTTCAGGCTGTTGTCGTCCTCGTCATCCTCTTCAATCTCGCTCTTGGCGCGCGGCTCTACCGTGCCCTCGCGGCGCAGGAGAAAGACGACTCGGGATACACGAGCATCGCGGTCTTCGCGCGGGCCATGCAGTTGATCCGGCAGGATTACGTGGATGAAAAGAAGGTCAGCTACGACGACCTGACTCACGCGGCGCTGAAGGGAATGCTGAGCAGCCTGGATCCACATTCGCAATTCATGGAATCGAAGGATTTCAAAGGTATGCAGGATGACACCAACAGCCGCTTCGGAGGGCTCGGCGTCGTGGTGTCGCAACGGGATGGCGATCTGATCATCGTCTCACCGATGGAGGATTCCCCAGGGTTCAAGGCGGGGCTGCTGCCGGGAGACAAGATCGTGAAAATCGACGGCGAATCGACGGAGAAAATGGACTTGAACGATGCGGTCAATCGCCTGCGCGGGGAGCCCGGGACGAAGATCACGCTGACCATCGTCCGCTCCTCGTCCAAGGAGATCAAAGACTACGCACTGACGCGCGAGACGATCAAAGTGGCGAGCGTGAAGGACGCGAAGCTGCTCCCCGCGGAGCATGGCGGGGAGTTCAAGATCGGTTATGCGCGGATTACACAATTCAATGCACCGACGGCGGACGATCTGGCGAAGAAGCTCGATGAACTGGAGAAACAAGGCATGCAGGCGCTCGTGCTCGACCTGCGTTACAATCCGGGCGGGTTGCTCAACTCGGCAGTCGATGTCGCAGGCCAGTTTCTGCCGCCCAAGACGCTGGTCGTTTCCACCGAGGGCCGGCTGCCTTCCCAGAGCCGCACCTATCGCACGGACGAGAAAGCGAAGCAGCGGCCTAAGTATCCGCTCGCGATCCTGATCAATGGCGGCAGCGCGAGCGGCTCGGAGATCGTCGCCGGCGCATTGAAGGACTTGAACCGCGCGGTCCTCGTCGGCGAAACGACGTTCGGCAAAGGGTCGGTGCAAAGCGTGATCCAGCTTCAGGACGGTTCCGCGCTGCGCCTCACGACGGCGAAATATTACACGCCGAGCAAGCAGGTCATCCACGAGCACGGCGTCACCCCGACGATTCGCGCCACGCTGACGCCCGAGCAGGAGCGGATGCTCATGACACAGCGCAACGAAGAATCGCTGACCGAGGCGCAACGGAAGGAACTGCAAAACTTTCGCGACCCGCAACTCGACCGCGCGGTCGATGCACTCAAGGGAGTGATGATCTACGCGGAGAAGAAGGCGCCGAAGAAGTGAGCGGCAATCGGTAGCCACGCCCCAGTGCGCCGGTCATCCGCGGATGGGCCGGCGAAAGTCTCTTGTCACTCCCGCCCGCCGTTTTGCAACACTCTCGGGATGCACGCGCACACCTCCGAATTCACCGTCCGCACGCGCGGTAAGGGAACCTACGAGATCACCGCTGAGGTCGCGCGCATCGTCCGCGAGAGCGGCGTCCGCACCGGCACGGTCACCGTCTTCATCCAGCACACCAGCGCGAGCCTCATCATCTACGAAAACGCCGATCCCTCCGCGCGCACGGACCTGCACGAGTTCTTCAATCGCCTCGTGCCGGAGGAAGCGGATTACTTCATCCACACTGCGGAGGGCTCCGACGACATGCCCTCACATCTGCGCATGGTGCTGACCCGCACGAGCGAGGTCATCCCGATTGCCGCGGGACGGATGACGCTCGGAACGTGGCAGGGCATCTATCTGTTCGAGCATCGCCGCGCGGCACATTCGCGGACGATCGTGGCCGCGGTGGTCGGCGTGCGGGAATAGCCGGCTGCGAAAAATATGTGAATGCCGCAGCGACCCCGCGCGTCGGAAATTACGAATCATTCATATCCATGAAAAAACTCCTGTTCGCTCTCATCGCCTTCATCGCCGTTTCCGTTGCCGCCCCAGTGGCGGAAGCCGGCCAGTTCGCCCGAATCTACGGCAGGCACGGTGTGCAGTACGTGCACAAGTCGTCGCTCTATAGCGGGAACTACTACCACGGCAACCGGCACCACTATAACCACCGCCGCAATCGTTATCGCTCCCACTATTCGCGCCCGGTGTATTACTCGCGCCCCGTGTATTACTCCCGTCCGGTGTATTACTCCCGGTCGAGCTACGGCTACCACCGTCCGCACTGCGGCTATCGCTCCAGCCCGCGGATTGCAGTCTCGTTCGGGTTCTAAAAGTCTGTTGAGAAACTCGGAGAGCATCGGCCTTCGCCCATCGTAATTACCCGAGGAACAGCCTCACCACGTGCGCCTGAGGCGGTAGAAGCGGGCAGTCGCGCCGGCTGCGGGAACGTCGAGTTGGAATGAGGCCCCGACCTACCCGCGGCGCAGCGCGAGAATCTCGGAGATCACGTCGTCGGTCGTGGCGCCTTCAGCTTCGCCTTCGAAGTTCAGGATGATGCGATGGCGCAACGCGGCCAGCGCGGCCTTCTCGATGTCCGCCCGGGCGACGTGATAACGGTTGTCGAGCAACGCGTAGATTTTCCCCGCCAAAATCAGCGCCTGCGCGCCGCGCGGGCTGGCGCCGTAGCGGACGTATTTCTTCGCCAGCGGCGACGCCTGCGCGGTCTCGGGATGCGTGGCGAGCACGAGGTCGATCGCGTGCGTTTGGATCTCCCGGGCGAGCGGCACCTGGCGCACCACGTCGCGCAGCAACACCACTTCCGATGGATCGTGAAGGACCTTGGAAACCACCGGCGCACTTTTCGTCGTGGTGCGATCGAGGATGGTGTGAAGGTCGTCGGCGGTCGGAAACGTCACCTTGAGCTTGAAGAAAAAGCGGTCGAGCTGCGCCTCGGGCAGCGGATAGGTGCCTTCCATCTCGAGCGGATTCTGCGTGGCGAGGACGAGGAACGGCTCCTCGAGCGTGTGCTGCGTGCCGCCGACGGTGACGTGATGTTCCTGCATCGCTTCGAGCAGCGCGCTCTGCGTCTTCGGGGTCGCGCGATTGATTTCATCCGCGAGCACGATGTTCGCGAAGACTGCGCCGCGCTGGAACTCGAACTCCTTCCGCCCCTGCTCGTCCTCCATGATGATGTTCGTGCCCACGATGTCGGCGGGCATGAGGTCGGGGGTGAATTGGATGCGCGAAAACTTCACGTTCACCGCATCGGCCAGGGTGCGCACGAGCATGGTCTTGCCGAGACCGGGCACGCCTTCGAGCAGCACGTGGCCGCCGGCGAAGAGCGCCACGAGCACGCCTTCCACGATCTCCTGCTGGCCGACCATCATCTTCCCCATTTCGTCGCGGATACGAGTGAAGCTGTCTTTGAATTGCTGGACTTGGGCTTCGAGGGGCGCGGGGTCGGTCATG
>JANOAZ010000184.1:0-24743 GCA_031411395.1 Chthoniobacteraceae bacterium | reverse complement strand
CACGGACGCGACGGAGCGCGTCCCTCCAGGCGCCGTGCGGGGAAACGCGCGGCTACTTCACCTCGTTCTCGATCGCGATCTCGTCGAGCCAGCACCTGGCGGCGGCCTTGCCGTTGCTCGCCCAGCCGATCCACTTCAGTTCGGTCATCGTGGACTTGTCGTACTTCAATCCATCGAAGCGCTGCGGCTTTCCGCCGGCGGGCGTGAGCACCGCGCTCCAGGTCGCGTCGCCGTCGATCTTCGCGCTCACCTCCACGTGCATCCAGGTGTTCGCGGGGAAGTCGGCGAGCTTGCGGCCATTCGCGCGCACGGCGCCGTTTTCAAAGTCGAGCTTCGGCCCGGTGCGATAGGGCGTGGAGCTGTCGCGCCATTCGTGCGTGAGCTTGTAATCCGGCTCCGCGCGCACGTCGAAGCTCACGCGTGTCACGCCGTGCTGCACGTTGGTGTTGAAATAGAAATGCGGCTCGAACGCGTTCTTCAAATTCGGCCCATCGGTGAGCAGGAGGCTGCGTTGACCGGCGCTCGCCTGCCCCTCCGCGACGATGATTTCCTTCCCGCTCTCCTTGCTCATCCGCGCGATCGCCGGCTTCGCGCCGACCGGTGAATTCTCAAAGCCCTCGTGCAGCTTCAGCGGCGGCGCCTTGGGCTTCATGCCGTACTTCATCGGAGGGAATGGCGTGGCCGCGAGCTGACGCCACTCGGCATCCCCGGTGACGCCCGCCTTCTTCCAATCGAAGGGCACGAAGCCGAGCTTCAGCGCGGGCGACTCCGGGCGCAGAGTCCAGTCGCCGTGGGCCGCATCGACGAAGAGCGGATCGGCGACCACGCTGTTCGTGTCGCGGCCCATGAACTGCCAGTCCGCCCAGGTCTTGCCCGCGAATTCCGCGATCGCGCCGTCCGGCTTCCAATAGACGTTGTCCGCGAGGAAGACGCGGCCGTTGTCCCAGTTTTTGTCCACGTGCATGAAGAGGCGGCCTTCGCCGACGAGGACGATGTTCCTCTCGAACAAGAAGGCGAAGAAGTCCTCGGGGCGGCTGTAACGGACGTGCTCCTCGGCGCCGCGCGCGAGGATGTTATTCCGCACGATATTCCCCCGCCCGTAGTGCTGGTGGTAGCCCGCGCTCTGCGTGTCGTGGACGAGATTGTTTTCCCACAGGATGCCGGTGCTGCCTTCGTCGTTGTACATTCCCCACGCCCCGTAACTCGCGCAGCCGATGTCGTGCATGTGGCAGCCGCGGATCACCGTGCCGGGCTGCGGCCCGAGCGTATAGACGCCCGCCATGTCGCTGAGCACGCCCCAGCCGAAATGATGCAGGTGGCAATGCTCGACGACATTGCGCGCGCACGGCGTCGGCTTGTAACCCCACGTCCAGCCGATGCTGATCGTGGAGTAGAAAAAATCCGCGATGTCGCAGTGGCGGATCGTGCAGTCGCTGGAGTGGAAGATGAGCACGCCGATCGCGCTGGGGAAATAGCGGCCGCCGGTGTGGATGATGCAGTTCTCGACCGTCACGTGGCTGGTGTGGTTCGCCTCGCTGCCGATCTCCGGCGTGCCGATCTTCACCCCGCCCGCGCCGAGATCGCGGAAGAGCGAATCCTTTACCACCACGTCGCGGCAGCCGCGTCGCAGCCAGAGCGCGCTGGTCATGGTGTGCTCGAAGGCACAGCGCTCGACGGTGAGATTGCGCACGCCATCCGCCTCGATCGCCGCGCCGAGCGGCGCGACCGCCTGCGAGTAGCCGACACCCTCCGGCGGCAGCGTCCAGCCCTGCCCGCGGAAGCTCAGGCCACGAAAGGTGAGATCGCGCACCAGCGTCTCGTCCTTTGCGGGATCGCCCTTGATCACGATCCACTGCGGCGCCAGCGGCAGTTCGCCCAGCGTCGTGTCCGGCTTCTCGCCGTCGCGCGGGAAATAGGAAAGGGTGCCGTCCTTCGCGAGGAACCACTCGCCCGGGGCGTCCAGCGCACCGCGGAAGTTTTCGAAATACATGCGGTGAAACGGCTCGAGCGAAAAGAACGCCCGCGTGCCGCCGGTGAATTGCAGCGTGCCACTCGCGACATCCGCGCCCGCCATGCGATGCCGCGTTTCATTCCACGAATGCAGCACGATGGCATTCACGTCCGTCAGTTCGGCCGGGCTGATGTCCTTCAGCACAGCCGCGTCGCCCGGCGACACTTGCAGCATCGAGTTGCTCAAATTGGCCGGCGCCTTCAGGCCCGGCAGCGGCTTCGACGGCACTGCGATCGGATAGAAATAATCGGCATTCGGCGTGCGCGCTCGGATCGCGCGCCGGCCATTCACCCACAGCGCCTCGTAAGCCGAGCCCGCCGCGACCGATGTCGTCCACACGCCGTCTTTGCCCACTTTCCAGCCGGTGACCTTCTTCGTTCCGACGAAGACCGGCTTCGCACCCGCCGCCGCCTCGTAGATCACTCCACTGTCCTGTGGCTCGAAGATCACGGCCTCCGTGAGCGGATACTCGCCCGCGGTGATGCGCACGGTGATTGCCCCTTTTTCGCCGGCCGCCCGCGCCTGCCGCGCCGCGTCGCGCGCGGCGGCGAGCGAGGAAATTTTTCCATCCGGCGCGAGGTCGATCGTCAACGCACGGGCGGCGGAAGTGGCGAACAAAAACAGGAGGAACGGGGTGCAACGCATGGGCGCATTTTGCGCGGGTCGGGTTGCCCGGCGCAACGGCGTTCGATGCGAGCCGCAACCGCTGCATAAAATGCGCAAGGCGCGTGGAGCGACTACCGTGACCAGTCCCCAACGTTCGCCAACCTGCACTTCCCGCAATTCCTAGTCTTCGTGATCGCCGCCACGAGCATGTGCATGTCGGCGGGGAACCGGTGCGATTCCGGGCAAGGGGCCGGATGGGGACAAGCGCTGACAGCGTCCCGCGCAGGCAGCCCCGCGGCCGACAATCCATTTGCCTCCTTGCGCGACGACGGGCTAATTGCCTGCCATGAGCGAAGCGCTGCTGAAAAACGAATTCATCACTGAAGAGGAATACCTCACCGGCGAAGAGCTGACGGAGGTCGCCCACGAATACGTGGAGGGCCGGGTTTTCGCGATGTCGGTGCCGACCGATACGCATGGAGAAATCTCGGGCGCGATCTACCGCCGCCTTGGCGACCACTTGGAGGGCAAACGCTGCCGCCCGTGGATGGGCAACATGCGCGTGCGCCTCGCCTTCCTGAACCGCACCATCCACTACATTCCCGACGTGCTCGTGGCCTGCGACGACCCGCCGCGCGACCGGCGGTTCCGCGAAGCACCGCTCGCCATCTTCGAGGTGATCTCCGAAAGCTCCGAAGCGACTGACCAGCGCGAGAAGCTCCTCGCTTACACCACGCTGCCGACGCTCCAGCATTACTTCATCGTGCGGCAGGACCGGATGGAGATCGCTCACGTCCGGCGCGCGGCCAGTGGTTGGGAGGAATTCACGCTCAACAAACCGGAGCAAGAGGTCGAAATCCCCGAGGTGGACTTCCGCCTTCCACTCCGGACGATCTACGCCGCCGCGCACTTGTAGCCGCCGCCGACATTCCGTTTGCCTGCGATGGCGGGGGCGTGAATAGTTCCCGCCCTTATGACTCTGACCGAAAAAATCCTCGCTCGCGCCAGCGGCAAAACGCGCGTGGCGGCCGGCGACAATGTGTGGGTGAAGGTGGATGTGCTGATGACGCACGATGTCTGCGGGCCGGGCACGATCGGGGTCTTCAAGCGGGAGTTTGGCAAGGACGCGAAGGTCTGGGATCCGAAGAAGCTCGTGATCATCCCGGACCACTACATTTTCACCGCCGACTCGATGTCCAATCGCAACGTGGACATCCTCCGCGACTTCGCGCGCGAGCAGGGGCTGCCTTACTTCTACGACGTGATCGACGACGAGAACGGCCACTGGCAATTCGACGCGACGCGCGGCCAGCTCAAGCAGCAGTACGGGAAGAACTACACCGGCGTGTGCCACACCACGCTGCCGTGGAAAGGCCACACGCGGCCGGGCGAGATCCTCTTCGGCACGGACTCGCACACCTGCATGGCGGGAGCGTTCAATCAGTTCGCGACCGGCATCGGCAACACCGACGGCGGCTTCATCCTCGGCACTGGCAAGCTGCTCATCAAGGTGCCGGACTCGATGCGCTTTTTCCTCGAAGGCGAAATGCAGAAGGGCGTGATGGCCAAGGATGTGATCCTGCACGTGATCGGCGAGATCGGCTTCGACGGCGCGACCTATCGCGCGATGCAGTGGGAAGGCCCCGGCGTCCACACCATGACCATGGACGACCGCATGACGATCGCGAACATGGCGATCGAGGCCGGCGGCAAGAACGGCATCTTCCCCTACGACGAAAAGACCGGCGAGTACGTGCGCGAGCGCGTGGCGGAGAACGGCACGAAGGCGGACTTCGAGCCCGTGGAACTCGATGGCGACCAAAGCTTCATCTACGACAAGACCTTCGACCTCTCAAAGCTCGAGCCGACCGTCGCCTGCCATCCCGATCCCGGCCAGCGCAAGCTCGCCAAGGAAATGGACGTCACTCTCGACCGCGCCTACATCGGCTCCTGCACCGGCGGGAAAACGAGCGACTTCCTCGCTTTCGCGCACGTCGTGAAAGGCAAGACCGTGAAGATCGACACCTTCGGCGTGCCCGCGACCACCAAGGTGGTGCAGGAACTCAAGGACACCCAGTGGGACGGCGTGAGCGTCTGGTCCATCCTCGAAAGCGCCGGCGTGCGCATGACGGAAAATGCCTCCTGCGCCGCCTGCCTCGGCGGGCCCGTCGATACCTTCGGCCGCATGAATTCCCCGATGAAGTGCATCAGCGCGACGAACCGCAACTTCCCCGGCCGCATGGGCCACAAGGAATCGCAGGTCTTCCTCGCCTCGCCCTACACCGTCGCGGCCAGCGCACTCACGGGCCGGATCACCGACCCGCGCGAGTACGTGAGCTGAACGCCGAGACCCTCGCTTGGAAATCCACGCGTCTGCCGTAGGTTGATTCCGACTTTTTGGAAATGACCATGCGCTTCTCCTTCCTCTGCCTGCTCGCCGCCGCGCTCTCCTTCCTGCCCGGCTGTACCACGGGCGGTGGCGCGGGTTCCGGCCGTTACATGGTCGGCGCGCCGAAATCTCCGTTCTACAAGTACGGCCCGGCACAGGCCTTCGGCGCGGACTTCGCCCTCCACCGCGGCCAGATCGTGACGGTCACGGAAAATTCCTTCGGCTTCAGCAAGGTCACGACCGACGACGGCATCGCCGGCTACATGCCGAGCGAGGACCTCATCCTCGCACCGCCGGAACCCGCGCCCCAGCTCCGCGCCACGCCGCGCACCGCCTCACGCCGAATCCGTGCCGAAGAGCCCTTCAGCGGCGCCGGGCGGAAGCGCCCATCGTCGGTCATCGAGCCCGGACTGCCGTTGTTCGACGGGATCGATCTGCCGCTGCCGAGCAATGCAGAGCCCCCCAAGGTGGAGCCCCCGGCGCGCAATCCGAAACCCTGACTGCCCCCGCGAATCGTCCCGAGTTTTATGCCCAACACTATCACCAGCCCCGTCTTCGTCGTCCGCGATAACATCGACACCGACCAGATCATCCCCGCGCAGTATCTCACCCTCGTGCCGACCATCGCCGAGGAGTACGAGAAGCTCGGCAGCTACGCGATGATCGGCCTGCCGGACGATCAGTATCCGCAGAAGTTCGTCCCGCCGGGCGGATTGAAGACGCCCTACCAGATCGTCATTGCCGGTCGCAATTTTGGCTGCGGCAGCTCGCGCGAGCACGCGCCGATCGCCCTCGGCGCCGCGGGCGTCGCGGTCATCGTCGCGGAATCCTTCGCCCGCATCTTCTTCCGCAACTGCGTCGCCACCGGCGAGCTCTACCCCTACGACGCGAAGGAACGCCTCTGCGACAAAGTGAAGACCGGCGACATCGCGACCCTCGACTTCGAGCACGACACGCTGACCGTCGGCGGCACCACCTACAGCCTCAAATCGCTCGGCGAAGTCCGCCCCGTGATCGACGCCGGCGGCCTCTTCAACTACGCCCGCCAGAGCGGCATGATCGCGGCGAAGGCGTAGCCGACTGGCGGGGCTCAGCGTTTTAGGTCGGGGTCTTTCTCGATGTCCCGGCGATACTCCACCGCCGTCGTCGCCGCGAAGAGCTTGATGCTGCCTCGCGCCAACCGTTTTGAGGATGTTTGATGCGTCCATCGCGCCGCCGCACGCTGGAGGCGGGCTGGAAATTAGCCATGCCGGAAATTAGCCGGCGGTTGAGTGAGCCGGAAGCGAGCGAACACCCCGGAACCCCCGCCCCACAAGCGATGCACCCCGGCAGGGGCGCGAGAAGTCACGGTTCGCGAAGCGCGGTGCAGACTCGTTGAATGCAGGCATCGGTGTCACGCAAGACATCATGCTGCCACAGGCGGATGACTTTCCAGCCAAGGGCGCGGAGTTTGCGGAAGTTACGCTGGTCTCGGGCGCGGTTGGCGTGAAGTTTGTCGCGCCAGAATGGGGAGAGTTTGTGTTCCCATGCAGGCAGCCGCCAGCCGTGCCAGAAATCGCCATCCACGAAGACGGCGACCTTTTGTTTGGGAAAGACGATGTCGGGTCTGCCGGGCAGGGTGCGGACATGACGGCGAAATCTCAGCCCGTGCGCCCGCAATTCCCGCTGCACCAGCATTTCCAGAGAACCATCTTTCAGTTTCACCCGCTTCATCGCCAGCGAACGCTGTTCGGGCGTCAGGTGGTCGGGCATCAGGAGAAGTCCGCTTCCTCAATACTGGTGAGCAGCCTCTGAATTCGCCCGGTGTCTTTGCGCTTTTCCAAGTATTCTTTGTAAATGCGCTGCGCGTTTTCGAGCAGTTCCTTATACAGCAGCACTCGCATACCCTTTCGCTGAAGGGAGTCGTTGTCTTCGTCGCGCTGCCTTGGGTCTTCCCATCCGGCGAGGGGTTCGCCGATCAGGAACACCACTTCGATCGCCTCACTCTCTCGTTTGCGCTTGGTCAGGAGCTTCTTCAATCCCCGGCGGTATTTGTCACCTTGGTCCATCAATTGACCGGCTTTTACCGCACGCTTCGGGCGCTTGAGCTCAATGATCACATGAGTTCCGGACGTTCTTGAATACTTGATGTCAAAGCGGCTGTCTTTTTCTTCCTTGGTCAGCTCACTTTTTGAGAAGTCTTCAAATTCTTTCGCGAGACCAGATTCAACGAACTCCGCTCCGGTCGCCCGTTCCCATCCGGGGTCTAGTAACCAGAGGTGATCGTAAACGTAGTCGCGAATGACACTTTCCAGCGCGTTCTTGTCCACCTTCGTCTCCAGCGCTTCGATGACCTCAATCCGACCGCTCACGATCTGGTGATAGAGACTGGCTTCGATGTCATCCAGACTCGCAAAGATTTCGCCGATAAGTTCGATGTTTTCCGGTTGAATCCGATCAAGGGCGTCAAGGTCCGCCTTGTAGCGGAGATGCTCGAACGCTAGCACGCCATATTTGAATAGCCGCTTCTTGTCCTCCGGTAACTCGACCGTCAGTTGGTTTATCTTTCCGAACAACGAGTTCGCTCTCTTCTTTCCATCTTTGCCGAGGTCGTTGAACCACTCCTTGATGGCGGGAATTTGCATAGCCTCCTCGGTGCCTCGTTTGTTGCGGAGGTCGGTCCACTTGTTTTGAATGTGCTTCAACTCCTGCTGAACGAAGGCACGCAGAGCTTCGTAACGCGGGTCGTCCTCCATGATTTTCTGTCGGCTGCTCGTAGCGATGTCATCCCGTTCGTCCAAATCGAGGAAGTCTGCATGGATCTCGCCAATCAGATACTTGGAATACATCCCGCCTTCGTTGAAGTCCTCCAGAATGTCCTCCTGCGCCATCTTCCCTCGCACCATGACGACTATCTTGTTGAGGTTGTCCTCCTCGTCTTTCAGGTCGCCGGACTCTTTGACGGTCCCGACCCAACCAGTGACACTAAACTTCTGCGGCGAGCCCTTCCCCTCTGACGGCACCGAGATTTCGTTTGGACGTGGTTCACACGCACCAAGCTTGGCAGGGTTGGCAATTGGGACGTCAGATATCGGTCCGTAGTGCCAGAGGAATTGCAACTTCGAGAAATAGCCACGGTCAGCGATGGTGACCGGCTTCGAGTTGATATTTAGAACGAACCGCGATTTCTCACCAAGAATGCTGAAGCGGCGAGCCAGCCGCTTGCGCAGGGCGGGTTCGGTTTGGTGTTGGTTCTTCTTCAGGTCGGAGAGGACGATTCGAGTGCCATTGCGGAGGTCGCTGGGAAAGTCACGCAGCACGGACGGGCGATAGATGGATTCTTGTCGCGTGATTTTCTCCTCAATCTCCGACAGCAGCATTCGGAAGCCGCTCTTCGTGCCGTTCTTTATCGTGTAGATGCGGATGTCTCGTGCGATGGAGAACAGCGAAAGTTTGCCGATGCCTTTCCTGCCCATGACAGGGCGTTTCAGCTTGGGTGACGTAGCTCCTTGGTTGCCCGAGTCCCGGCGGCGATAACCGACCGTGAGGTATTTCCCGTTGATGTCGGCCAAATCCATACCATGTCCATCGTCCGTGATGACGATGGTCCCTTCACCTTTATCAATTACGATGTCCACGCTCTCGGCATCGGCATCCCATGCGTTGGCCACCGTTTCGGAGAGAACCGCAGGCACGTTACTGTAGAGGTTGATTCCAAGATGATTGAGCAGGTTGAGGCTCAACGTCATGTGGTAGGGCGAATCAGGCATGATGTTCCTCCAGATGGCGTTTGATGGTTTCGCCTACGACTTCCCCCAACCGCACCGGCACCGCATTTCCAATCATACGCCCGACGGTTTTGAAGTAGGATTTCGCGTCGGGTTTCACGAATTCATAGTTGCGAGGGAATGACTGGAGCATGGCTCCTTCGCGCAGGGAGATAGCGCGGTCTTGCTCTGGATGGCCAAAACGTCCGTTGCCGAAGCCAAAGAACTGCGTGGTCATGGTGGGCGACGGCTCGTTCCACGTCATGCGGCCATAGACGCTCGGATACGTCTTGCCGGATTTTTTCTTATGGCACTCGGCGACGAGTTCCGGTGGCCAGTCGCGCCATGTGCCGCCGGGTGTCGAGTGGCGGATGCGGCGCAGGTTGAGATCGGAAAGGCGGCTGCTGCGGTGGAGTGGGTCTTTCGCGGAAACTTCTCCCGCCGCGAGCACAGGCAATCCGGCCAGGACTGCGCGGACGGTCTTATAGTTTTCCGGCTTGTGCGTGGGAGGAATAAGCGAGATCGGGCCGAGGCGGGATGCGACAACGACAAGGCGGTGACGATGCTGGGCCATGCCGTAATCGGGGCAATAGATGATGCGCTTTTCCGGCTCCTCATCGAAGTGGAAGCCTTCCGTGGCAAGGATGGCGAGGAACGAATCGAATATCTCGTGGTCCGCGAGTTCCGGCACGTTTTCCATGCTCACGATGTCGGGCTCCAGTTCGCATACGAGGCGCGCAAATTCATCGAGCAGCTTCCACTTGTCGTCTTTCGCTCCTCTGTCTCCCTGTGCGTATTTTGAGAACGGCTGGCAGGGCGCGCACCCGACTAGGATGCGCTTGTGGTCTGCGGGATAATGAGCCGCCAAGTCTGCGGCGGTAATTTCGGTGACGCTTTGCTTTTTGAATACGGCAGGGGCGTTGTTGTGCTCGTAGGCGTAGCGGCACGCTTCATCGATGTCGTAGCCGGCGACAACGGGGATTCCGGCGTCGAGCAATCCGCGCGTGAGGCCGCCGGCTCCGCAGAAAATATCAGCCGCCGCTGCAGCGACACTGGGCTTCGTTTTTCGGCTGGAAGGGCGTTTCATGCTACGGGAACAATCGGGAAGCTGTCAGATCGGAAATGCAACGGCAAGCGTCCGGGGGGCCTGGATTTCCCGCGTCCCCCGGGGTGCGTGGCTTGGGTGGCGGGGTTCCGTGGGGGGCGCTCGCCTGGGGCTCGCGCGGCCCCGGCTCATTTCCGGCGAATCCTCCGGCTTGCTTTGGTTGCGAGGAAGAGGTGTCAGTTCGTACATTCGGTTTCTGAATTGATGGCCATGAACGAACGCAAACCTCCCCGCCGCCAGCTCGCGCTCGATCTCGGGCCCGAGGGTGCAGCAGCGGCGTCAGGTCATGCGACCTTGCCCGCTGATCAAATGACCGTGGGGAAAGGATCGTCCGTGCGCAATGTGCATTCGACACCTCCGCGACCTCGCCCTAGCTTCCCGCCATGATCTCCGTCCAATCAACGGCTGACACCATCCACCTAAACATCCCGCGAGCCGAGGTGAGCGAGGCCCGCCTCGCGCAGCTCCTGCGCGGCTTGCGCCTGGAGTCGGCAGTCGCCGGCAACGGCATGACCGATGCCGAGGCGGACGCCATCGCGGAGGAGATGAAAGTCGATTGGTGGGCGCGCAACAGGCACCGGTTTATTCCGCCCGCCGCCTCCGCGGAGGCATGAGTCTGCGCCGCGTCATCGTGGACGCGAATATCGCCTTCCGCGCGCTCGCCGGCAGTCGCGGCGACCTTCGCCACAGGCTTGATCCGTCCGGCGACTTTCACTTCATCGCGCCGCGCTTTCTTTTCGTGGAGCTGTTCAAGCACAAGGACCGGCTCCTGCGCGCCATGGGCAAGCCGGAGGACGAATTGCTCGAAGCGCTCCACGCCCTCGTCGCTTCGCTCGACTTTACGGACGAAGCGTCCATTTCCATCGGCACATGGCTGGAGGCTCACCGGCTCTGTGCTCCCACCGATCCGAAAGACACTCCCTACGTGGCCCTCGCCCTCCACCACGATGCGGAACTATGGAGTGAAGACAACGTGCTCAAGACCGGCCTTCGCGCGAAAGGCTTCACCAAGTTTTACGAGCCGCAGCCGAACTCCGATTGAACCGCGCGCAGTCGATTACCACAGCGAGAGCGTTGATCCACCGCACGTTCGGCGCGGTTTGGGGTGCGCTCGGGAAAAGTTCTCGGATTCTGAATCGAATGGTATGAGCGAAAAGAAACTGCTGCGCCGCCAACTCGCGCTCGACCTCGGGCCCGAGGGTCGTCCGCGCTTCGCGGGCGGCGGATTCCTCGGCGCTGTCCGCCTCGAGCGCCCGCGTGGCGCGAAGCAGTTTCCCTTCAGCATCCCGGCGATCCGCGCGACGAAGCGGCTCGAACTTCATCCGGCGATCACTTTCTTCATCGGCGAAAACGGCTCGGGCAAATCGACGCTGCTCGAAGCGATCGCGGTGAAAGCGCGCTTCGCCGCGCAGGGCGGGGCAAAGCGCGGGGCGACGGAAATGCTCGCGTCGGATTCCGGGCTCGAGCACGCGCTCACGCTCGAGCGTTATGGCTCTCCGCGCGAAGGCTGGTTCCTGCGCGCGGAGAGCTTCTACAACATCGCCACCGAGCTCGATGAGCTGGACCAGGAACCGTTCTGCGCCCACGGCTTCGCGGCCTACGGCGGCAAGTCGCTCCACGCGCAATCGCACGGCGAAGCCTTTCTCGCGCTGCTCACCCACCGGCTGCAAGGCGGCGGCCTCTATCTCTTCGACGAGCCCGAAGCCGCGCTCTCCCCGCAGCGCCAGCTCGCCGTCCTCGCGCTGCTCCACCGGCTCGTCTATCACCGCAGCCAGCTCATCATCGCCACGCATTCCCCGATCCTCCTGGCGTATCCGCACGCGCGGATTTTCGAGTTCAGCGAGCGGGGGATCAAGGAGACGACCTACACGGAGACCGAGCATTTCCGCGTGACGCGCGACTTTCTCCACCACCACGAGCGGATGCTCGATCTGCTCCTCGGCGACGAAGAGGCGGACTTGATCGCCAGGGAAAGGTAGCAAGACGGAGCGGCATGATCCGCGAGGGTCGCTCTCGCGTTCGCCCCACGCCCGGCTAGACTGCCGCGGATGAACCGCGAACTGCTGGCCGCTTTCGACGCGGAGCTGCAAAAGCTCCTCGTGCTGCTGCCCGCCGTGCATCACTCGGTCGCCGGCCTGCGTCCGCTCGATACCGAGCCGCGCTGGGCGTTGCTCCGGTTGAATGCGGACGATCTTTCGCAACGCAAGCTGCCCGTGGTCACGCTGCTCGGTCCCTCGGGCGCGGGGAAGAGCACGGTCTTTCGACTCCTCACCGGGATCGATGTGCCCGCGGGCGGAGCGGAGCGGCCGATGAGCCACAACTGCATGGTCGCCATCCCGCCGGATTTTCCGGAGGGAGAACTCGCCGCGATGTTCCCGTCGATGAGCCTGCGCCGGCTCGACGATCCCGCGGAGATCAAGCGCCCAGACCTGCCGCGGGACACGCTCTTCTTCCGCGAGATGCCGGCGCACGTCGCGGTGCATGGCGATTTCCTGCTCGCCGATGTGCCGGATTTCAGCACGACGTGCCTGGAGAATTGGGAGAAGGCGAAGCTCATGCTCCAGCGCGCCGAGGTGGTGATTTTCGTGGTCACGCGCTTTTCCTACGCGGATTACCAGACGGTGCTTTATCTCGCGCGTTCGTGCGCGCTCGCGGGTCACCTCGCCTTCCTCCTCACCATGGCCGACGCCGAGGCCGCGGGCCGCGTGTGGGTCGATCTGTCCGAGCACAAGGCGCCGGAGTTCACGTTGCGCCGCGACATTCCCGCGGAGGATGAACCGCAGCCCTTTTCCGAACTGCGCGCCGACCACCGCACGCGCGCCGAGTTCCTCGCGCAGGCCGACGTTTATTTCAGCCCCTACAGCGAGCAGCCCGCGCTTGAGGGCATCCGCGCCTTGCGCGAGGGCGCTCCGGCGCTGGTCGATTTTCTGCGCGGGCGGAATATCGCGCGCCTCATGCTCACGAAGCGCGCAAACGATCTCCTGCAAGGCCTCCATCTCGCGACGGAAACGCTCGCCGCCCATCGCGTGCATCTCGCGGATTTCCGCGCGCGGCGCGAGAAAGTGGATGCCGACATCGCGGACGAGGCGCTCGATATCGTGGGCCAGCAATTGCCGCTCGGCGAAATCCTCGAGGAAGTGCTCGAGCAGGCGCAGTTGGTTCTGCCTTTCTGGCGGCGCGCCATCGCCACGGTCTCCGCGCCGGTCTGGCACGGTCTGCGCGGGGCCTTCGCGGTGATCCGCGATTTTTTCAGCAAACCCGAGCAGGCCCGTGCGCTCCGGCGCGATGAGTTGGAGCTGGCCGCGCTCGTCGATCAGGCCTCGCGCCTCGCCGATCGCTGGCGCGCCGATCACGGCACGGCGATCGAGCTTCCCGCCGAACGCTGTGCGGCTGCCATCGCGAGTCTCCGCGCGAGCCCGGCGCCCGAGCCGGACACGGACTGGAAAAAGTATGCCGCGGAGAAAGCCCGTGCGTGGGTGCAGGCGCATCCGAATCGCGCCACCGTCATCCTCAACGCGGGCGGCGCCGTCACTCTCCTCGCCGGCGGTTATGCCACGTTCGACGTGCTTACCACGGGCGGCATGGTGAGCCTCGTCCTCACGAAAGTCGGCGTCTTCACGAGCGCCGCGGGCGGGCTCGCGGCGACGGGGATGATCGGTTCCGCGATCAATCATCTCGTCGCAAAGCTGGGGCTCAAGCCCGTGCTCCTCGACTTCCAGGCCGAGTGGAAGAAACAGCGCAATCGCCAGCTCCGCGCGCACCTGCGCGAGCATTTCGCCCGGCCGCTGCTCATCGACGCGCTCGACCGGCGCTTCACCGCGATGGAAGATGCGCCCGCCGCTCCGTGCGCGCTCGCCATCGCGGAACTGCGGCGGCTGCTCGACGAGACCGAATCCCGCGCATGAACTTCGAATCCTTTCTCCAGCCCCTGCGCGAAGACAGCCGCGCACTCGCCGCGCGCTGCCGCGATTTGCAGTCCCACCCGGCACTCGCCCAGGTGGCGCTCCGACTCAGCCAGCTCGGGACAGCGGCGGAGGCGATCCACGAACGCCCCGTGATCGCCGCGCTCATCGGCGGCACTGGGGTGGGAAAATCACAGCTCTTCAACGCGCTCATCGGCCGCACCGAGGCGAGCCCCACGTCGAACGCCGAACGGCTGAAAACCAAACATCCCGTGATCGCGCGCCGCCCCGCCGAGCACGCGCTGATTCCTGAATTCGGGGTCGGCGAAATCCAGTTCGTCGATGCCGCGACGCCGTGGCTGGCGCTCGCCGACACGCCCGACATCGACGGCATGGACTTGCGCCATCGCGAGATCACCGAGCGGGTGATCGCGCACGCGGACATCCTGATCTTCGTCACCAATCCCGAAAAGCGCGCCAACTACGCGCCGCTCGACACGGTCCGCTCCTGGGCCGGCCGCAAGCGCTGGTTCTTCGTGATGAACCAGATCGACACCGGCGAAGCCGACCTCGCCGCGATCCGCGAGGACTTCGATCGCCGCCTCCGCGAACTGGATTTTGCCCCCGATGATGCCAGCCGATTCCTGATCAGCGCGCTCGCGCCGGACCGCTGGGATTTCACCCGCCTGCGCGAGACGCTCCTCCGCGAGCGTCCGCGCGAAGCGGCGGCGGCGCTCGCCGTCGATGCCTTCCTCGGCCAGGCGCTGCACGCCTGCGAGGCTGAAACCATGGCGCGCATCGAGACGCTGCATCGCGAGATCGAGCAGCGCGAAAAGGAGGTCGGCCGGGAGATCATCCAGCGCGTGCACGACGGCATCGAGCGCCGGCAGCTCGCGGATCGCCTCGTCCCGCTGCTGCGCAAACAAGTCTGGGTGGCGCTGCCGTCGCGCGTCGGTGGCCCGCTGGCGTTGCCCGTGTTGATCCACGCGCGCCTCGCCGGCCTCGCGTCCGCTTTTCAACTGTGGCGGCTGACCACGAGTGGCTTTTCCCTGTGGCGCCTCGGCCTGCTTGCCACCACGCTTTTCGCCGCGCTCCGCGGCAGCCTCGAAGTGCGCGGCCTGCTCGCGCGCCTCGACGATGAACTCGCCGGCCCGCTCGCCGATCTCGAGTCCGGCGTGCATCGCTTCCTCGCCGACCGGCAACTCACCCTGCCCGCCCCGAGCGCCGGAGATGAGAGCGCTCCCGATCACGAGTTGCAGCAGGCCATCGCCGCCATTCCCGGCGCCGGCACCGCGCTCGCGCGCGTCTTCGAGCGCCTCGCCGTCGGCGGTGAACCCAGCCGCGTTTCGCGCGAACTCGCGCCGCTGATCACCGAGGCAATCGATCTCCGTGCGGATGAGGCCGCGGGGAAGTGCGCCGGGATTTTTGTCCGGTTGCTGAACGTGCTGCCGCTCGCCGCGCTCGCCCACATCACGTTCGAGATTGCGAGCACTTGGATTCAAAAGGAATGGCTTCCGGGGACATTCTATCTCCATGCGGCGGCGATCTTCCTCCTCACGCTGCTCCCGGGTTACCTCCTGATCTGCGTCAATGTCGGCCGCCAGCTCCGCAAGCCCGAGACGCTCTCCGCGATCCTCGCTGCCGCGGACAGGCTGCCTCCGACCGGCCCCGGGCAATTGCTCGCGGCAGTGCGCGCCGACCTCGGAGCGGTCCTCGCCGGACTGCGCGCATTGCGTTCCCGCGCTACGAGCGTCCGCGCCGCTATTGATGCGGAATTCGCCGTCGCGGAACTCGGTGCGCGAGCGAAGCCAGACGGTGAACCGCGGTAGCTACCACTCCACCCCGACGTTGCGCCGTTGCTGGAAGCGGTCGTTGAAGAAGAGCTGTTTGTTCTGCGCGCCGTACTCGTGGACGAGCTTGGTGCATTTCACGTCGAAGCAGCAGTACTCCGCGATGTCGAGCATGCGCCCTTCCCGCCACCAGCGGATGGCGTCGAGTCCGTCGCCGGTCTTGCCCACACCGAGCGTGGCGGTGGCCACGGAGTCGAGGCTGAGCCGGTGGCCGAGCCTGGCCTCGATATCGACCAGCAGGTCGAGCGTGCGGCATTGATGCGGCAGGTCGAGGATGGTGTAACCCATGAGCACTTCGTAATCGAAATTGATCACGTTGAACCCGACGACGAGGTCGGCGCGGAGCAATTGCTCGATGAGTTCGTTGACCCGGCTTTCGGAATAGATGCGGTATTCGCCGAGCTTCGTGCTGTAGGTCACGCCGATGGACATGCCCATGTCGCGTTTCTTGTCCCAGCCGCCGGCGTCATTGGCGGTGCGCTGGGTTTCGAGGTCGAAGTAAACGATGTCGCGGGGCATGGCAGAAATGACCAATGGAAAATGTCCAATGGCCAATCACAAGTCAGAACGCTCCGTGGGCCGGAAATTGGTCATTGGTCATTCGCCATTGGTCATTTCCCTCACTTCCCCGCCCATTCAATCTCGCCGGCGTCGAAGGCCATCATATTCGCGAGCTTGCGGGCTTTGAACTCCTCCACCACCGCACCGTCGCTCTGGAGGATGGTGAGTTGCTTGCCGCTGCCTTCCTGGCCGATGACGGCCCACTTGAGAAAGGGCGCCTCGGTGACGCGTCGCAACGGCAGGCCGTCGAGGCATTTGATGAAGCTGCCGCGCGGGCCGAACTCGATGGTCACATTGACGGAGGTGAGCGCTTCGCGGAGGAGCGGATTGGGGAGCAGTTGCACGGTGAATTTGTCGCGCGGGATGAACGGCAGAATGCGCCCGAGGCGTCCGGCGATGGCCGCGAAGCTGTCGCTCGCGACGATCGTTTTTCCGAGCACAGTCTTCCAGGTCGAGGTCGGCGGTTCACCGTCCTTGCCTGCATCCGTGGGCGGGGCTTCGAGCGCGAGGCCGCGGACGCGCTGGAGGCCGGGCTTTTCTTCGATGAGAAAAATCAGGTCGCTCGTGCGCGAGGCGAAAATGCGGCGCGGCGCTGGCTCTGCGGGATCGATGGTGAGTCGGCGCTGGAATTCGCCATCGAGCCGGTACTGCTTCACCTCGATCCGCTCCGCGCCTTGATCGATGATCCACACCCCGTCGCGGCCGAGGCTCGCGTCGATTGGCTTGGTGAGTTCGGGCAAATTCAAAGTCCGCGTTTCAGTGCCTTCCCGGATGACGACCCGCCCTTCGATCACTGACGCGAAGGCGACGGGTTTGTTCTCCGGTGCCTCGGCCGGCGGAGCGCCGCCGACGGCGAGCGCGGTCACTGCGGGATCGGGTGGGATTTCACCGGCGAATTCCCCGGCCTGATCGCAGCGCACGAGATGCGGTTTCCCGTCGGCGCCCTCCGCCCAGACGGCGAGCCGCCCGCTCTTGCGCAACTCCACGCTCAGCACGCGGCGGATGCGCGGCGATTCGTCGTCGAGCATCCAGTCGTTGCAATGGTAGGCGACCCCTTCCACCTCGATCGGGCCGACGCTGTAGCCGCGGGCTGAATAAGTGCCCGCGGGCAAAACGTGACCCGCGTCATCGCGGCCATCCCAGTGCGTGGTGAGTCCATTGAGCCCGATGGTGAAATCTTTTTCGGGCGCCTCCTGCGCGAGCACGCGGACGAGCTTGCCCGACGGGTCGTAGATGCCGAGCGAGAGAGCGCCCTCCATCGGCGGAGGGATGAAGGTGATGCGCACGGCGCCCTTTTTCGATGCCGGTGGAGGCGGGGTTTCCCCATCCTGCGCGTATGTCGGAGGGATGAGGGATGAGGTATGAGTGATGAAAAGGACGAGCACGCCGAGGGCGCGAGGGAGAAATTCATATCTCATAATTCATACCTCATCATTCACGCGTAATATCGCCACTCCAGCTTCGGGAAGAGATTGTCGCGCCACTCGCAGTTGGCCAGGAATGCTTCATCCACATCCTCCGCGCGGACCTGGTCGTAGAGCCGGGTGAAGCGCAGCAGATGATCCTTGGTGCGCTTGGTGGCATAGGCACGGGCGGTGCCGGTCTTCATCAGGAAGGCCCAGTCGCTGGATTGTGCGAGGAGAAGTTCCCGCGCCATCTGGCGGAGGGCGCGGTCGGTGATTTCGGGCAGCTCATCTTTCGCCCAATGGACCCGGGCGATTTCCGTCATCCGCTTCGCCGCCATGTGGAGGTGCGGATAGATCCACGAGTTGGTGTCGTCGAGCCACACCTCCCAGTATCCTTTGTGGCCCCAGCTCGATGCGGAGGGGACGAGGAGTTGATGGGTGTCCTGCTCCGCGAGATACGCTGAGGGCGTGGTGAACTTAAAGACGTCCTGATCGTAGGCGGCCTTTCGGATGAAGAGGTTGAGAAACTCCGGGCCCTCGAACCACCAGTGCCCAAAGAGTTCCGCATCGAACGGGCTGAGGACGATCGGCGGCACATTCATGCTGCTCCGCAGATGCTGGATCTGCGCGGCGCGCGCGCCCATGAAATGACCGGCGTGCGAGTCCGCGGCCAGGAGCGCCCATTCGCGATTGTAAAGTTCCTTCTCGGAGCCGCGGCCGGTGATGCGGTGGTATTTTAGCCCGGTGAATTTCCTCCGTCCATCCGCGGCCATGAATCCGCGCAAATCTTCGGTGGGCAGATCGAAGCCGATGTCGCGATAGAAATCCCGATAGGCCGCGACGCCGGGATAACCTTCCTCCGCGCTCCAGACTTGCCGGCTGGAGTCCCGGTCGCGTCCAAACGCAGCCGGACCCGCAGGCGTGAAGACCGGCGTATAAATCGCGTAACGCGGCCGCGGATTGCCAAACATGATCCCGTGCGCATCGACGACGAACCAGCGCAGGTTGGCCTCCTGGAGCACCTTGTCGAGCGTTGCGGTATAGGCGCATTCCGGCAGCCAGATCCCGCGCGGATCGCGGCCGAACATTTCGCGATAGTGATCGCGGGCGAGGAAGATCTGCGCGCGGACCGCTTCGGGGAACGCGGACATGAGCGGGAGAAATCCGTGCGTCGCCGCGGAGGTGATGATCTCGAGGACCCCGCGATCCTGAAGTTCCGCGAACGCGCCGACGAGATCGCGTTTCCAGGTGTTGATCCACGCGTCGCGGCAGTGGGTGAAACGCCCGGCGTAAAAGTGGGCGATTTCATTCAGCCGCGGATCGTCATGGGTGCGCTCGATTTCCTTGCGCGCGAGCCCGACCGCACGGTCGAGATACCGCTCGAATCGCTGCTGGAGCAAAGGATCGCGCAGCATGTGGCAGAGCGGCGGCGTCAGCGAAATGGTGAGCTGAAAAGGGACGCCGTCATCCGCCAACCCGCGGAGCATTTCGAGCAGCGGCAGGTAGGTCTCGACGATCGCCTCGTAGAGCCAATCCTCCTCGAGGAATTCGTCGTACTCCGGATGGCGCACATAGGGCAGATGCGCGTGGAGAATGAGGGCAAGATATCCGGACGAAACCATGCAGGAAAGACACGGAAGCTACCAGTCGAGCGAGAGCGGACAAGCGCAACGTACGCACCGGAGGTGAACAAAATTTTCGCTGGTTGCGACGCGCCCCTCTCGTATGGTTTCCGACCTTCCCTCTGCCATGGTAAAACGCCTCATCGCCTGCGTACTTTTCACCGCCTGGTTCGTATCCGTCGATCGCGGCTGGTGCGCGGAGGATCCCTTCGCCAAAGCACCTCCCGAATATCTCACGGCCCTCCGCGAGGCGGTGCGGGCGTTTAACGCGCGCGACTTCGCGGCGACCGTCAAGGCCATCGATGCCGCCGAGGCCATCCTCCCCGCGAACCCGCTCACGCTGAATACGCGGGGAGCCGCGCTGATCGAGCAGAAGAAATTTGATGAAGGCGCCGAGTATTGCCGAAAGGCGCTCGCCATCGAACCCACCTTCTATCCCGCGCGTTTCAATCTGTGCGAGGTGCCGCTGGTGCAGAAGCGCTATCCCGAAGCGCGCGCGATGTTCCAGAAGCTGCTGGACGAAAACCCGAAGGATGAACTGGTGCAGTTTCGCATCCTGCTCACCTGGCTGCTGGAAAAGAAGGACGAGGAAGCGCGCAAGACGCTCGAAGCCATTCCGTTTCCGGGGAATACGCCAGCCTACTACTACGGGAACGCCGCCTGGGAATTCGCGCATGACAATGCGGCGGAGGGAGCCAAATGGGTGATGCGTGGCAACTGGGTTTTCAAGCCGGACGTGACCGCGAATTTTTCACAGCCCTTCATCGAAGTCGGCTGGCTCAAGGCGGTGCCGCCCCCGAGCGCGACCCTCCCCGAGCTGGCGCCCCAGGATTCTCCGGCGCCCTCCCGGCTCGAACTCTCGACTCCGACGCCTCCCGGCGGTTCGCTCGATCCCGCGAAGTAGCGGTGAAACGCTGCTAGGAGGGCGTACCGGAACTCCTCCCGCGCTGCGCGCGAACGAAAAAACCAGTCATCCTGAGCTTGCGAAGGAGCACTGACTTCTGCGGGCGGAGGTGGTGCGGAGCCGGTAGCCGACCCGATTCGCTCCGCACCGCCGCTGCCCGCGGAGATCAGAGGTTCTTCGCAAGCTCAGAATGACATTTTTTGGATGCGGCGCTGCGCGCCAAAAGGCTTCCGGTACACCCACTAAGGCGTGGCGACCTGTGACTTGAGGATCAGCGTCAGCGCCTTGACCGTCAGTTCGTGGAGATTGAAGGGCTTGGCGAGAAAATCGTTGCCGCCGCTGGAGAGGGACTGGGCGCGCTTTTCCGCCGTCGCGAGGCCGGTGAGAAAGACCACCGGCGTGTGCGCGTGGTGTGACAAAGCCCGGAGCCGCCGGCAAAGTTCGAACCCGTCCATGTGCGGCATGTTGATATCGAGAAAGATGAGGTCGAAATTTTCGCTCGCGAGTTCGAGCAGCGCGTTCGTCGGATCCTGCGAGCCGGAGGTCTGGATCATCTGTTCCTCCATGACCAGCTGGACGCACTGGCAATTGTCCGCGTCATCGTCCACCACGAGGACTCGCGCCCGCGCCGGATCCATGAAGCGATCGGGAGCCGGGTCGTCGCTCAAGGCCGCAAGCAATTCGATGGTCTGCTCGATGGTGTGCAGGGTCGAGGCATTCACCTGCCCTGGGGCGGCGGCCAGCGTCTCGAGGAATCCGGCAAAAGCGCGGGCGAGCGAATGCAGGGCGACGCACTTCGTCAGCCGCGCGCGCTCGGCGTAAGCGAGGATGCTCCCGTGCAGGTTGAAGAGCAGGCGCGGCTCGGCGAAGTTTTGCGAAAAGGTCTCGAAAGATTGCTGCACCGGCGGGAGCAACGCGACGAGTTGCGATCCGATCGCGGGATGCGGCGCTTCCACGGGTAATGAGTCCGTGATGGCGCGCGCGGCCTTCGATGTGAACCTGACTTGCAGCCGCGCCTCGGCCAGGCTCGCACTCATCTCGCGAATTTGGTGCTGCGCGGTTTCGAGCTGCGCGGCGAGATCGATGGTTTGGAGGCGTTGCCTCCCCAGCCTGCGCCGGAGTTCGTCGGGCTCCACTTCAGCATCTCCCGCCGGCATCTTCATTCCTTCGTTTCCGAGCGCCTGGGCGCGCGCCGCGATCAGCTGGGCCTCGAGTTCGAGGCGTGTTTCTTCGGCCTTCGCGCGGATCGAATTGCGTTCACGGGTGAGGTCTTCGATCTGCTGCCGCGCTTGTTGCAGGCCGGCTCGGTCGGCCTCGGACTGTTGCGAATTCCCGAGCAACTGTAGCTCGGCTTCCTCCTGGTGGGCAGTCGCGTCCTCGGCGAGGACTTCGAGGGTCGCCACCTTTTCCTGCATCGCCACGAGTTCCTGCCGGAGACTCTGCGCATCGTGCTGCTCCTGGCGGGTCTGCGCCTCGATCGCTGCGAGCTTTTCGCGAACGCCCGCGAGTTCGGCGGTGGCCGCTTTCGCGTCTTCCTCGCGGAGGGAGTGAAATTGAACGCGCATCTTCTCCAGCTCGCGCGTCTGCGTCTGCTCGTGGAGGCGCGCGGCATCGCGCTCCTGCACGAGACTTGCGACCTGAGCGCGGGCTTCCGCCAGCGCCACTGCGTGTTCGTTGCCCTCCTGGAGCACGGCGGCTTTTTTCTCGGCGAGGTCGAGAAATTTCTGGCGCATTCCGTCGAGCTCGGCGGTCAGTTCCTCGACCTTGCGCGACCCCGCATCCTGCTGCGCGACCGCGAGTTCGAGTTGACGCCGATGTTCGGAGGCTTCTTGCTCGGAAAGCTTCTGGGCTTTCCTCGCCGCGTCGCGCTGGTATTCGAGTTCCGCGATCTGGTCCTCCAGGCGGGAGGCGCGATCCGAGAGTTCGATGATTTGGGAATGAGCACTGTCCCGCGCCTGCCGGATGGTCGCGATCTGCTTTTGCACCTCGGCGCTGCGCATCCCCGTCTCAGAGTAGGCACGGGTCAGTCCGTCAAGGCGCTGCAAGGCTTCGTCGCGGTGGCGAAAGGCGTCGTCGCGGTGGCGTTCCAGCTCGTCCCGCTGGGCGAGAATGGTGGCGAGTTCCTCCTTCAACGTCGAGACGGCGCGCCCATTTCGTTCCGCGGCCGCGCTCGCATTATCGCGTTCGCGCAGGATCGTCGTCACTTCGGTAAAGTGGGAACGCAACTCGCGTTCGGTGCCGCGGAGTTCGTCGATCTGAATCAGCGCCCGTTCGAGCTGCGTGCCGAGATCGTCGCGCTCCTGCTCGGCTTCGCGGGCTTTCGTGCGCGCGTCGCGGGCGGCATGCTGGAGTTGCTCGATGAGCGTGCGAATTTCGAGGGTCGGATCCACGTCGGCCGTGATCGTATTCACCGGAAGATTGGTAATTAGGGACACGGGACGGCGCTCGGCACGGGGAGCGGGATTAGTGTAATCGGGTAGTTTGGCGGGTCGCATTGGCGTGCCTGGAGCGGCGGATCCGCAGGGGGGCACCTTCCATGAAAGCAGGGCCAATGCCCGTTCCGGCGGAGGATTTATTTCACGCCAGCGACCTCGAAGCCTTCGGCCTCCAGGAGGGCGCGAATCTTCGCAGGCTGGTCGCCCTGGATCTCGATCATCCGATCGCGGACCGTCCCCCCACAGCCGCACGTCCGGCGCAGTTTTTTCGCCAATGTTTCAATGACCGAGAGCGGCAGATGGGTGGCGAATTGATCAATGACGATGACCGTCTTCCCCGCGCGCTGGGCCAGCTCGCGACGCAGGACGACGCGGCCCGGCTTCCACACCGGGAGCGCTGCCGCAGCCGGCGGAACAGGTGCCGGACCGGCCGGGAGATTCGGCAGGTCGATTGACGCAAAGGCGGAGTTCAGGCCCGCCCGAGCGGAAGCGGCGGCGTTGGTTTCGATGCGGCGTTTGGGAGCCTGGCTCATGAAGTGGAAGTAATCGCCGCATCACGTCGCGTCACCTGATTTTCGGTTTCGCAATTTTGCGTGGCAGACCCATGCCAGCATGATTGCTGCTAAGATCGTGAGGCATGCCCGTGCCTTCCACCTCCGACCTGCCTCCGGTCACTTCCGAACTCGAGATCAAGAGCATCCTCCTGCTCGACGACGACCCGGACCTCTCCGACGCGCTCAAGGAATTGCTCGAGTCGCGGAATTTCGTGGTCACCACCGCGAGCGACGGAGTCGGTGGTCTGCGGGAAATCATGGCGATGGATTTCGACGTCATCGTCTGCGACATGCTGATGCCCGGGATGCCCGGCGACATGTTTTACCTCGCGGCGAAGACGGTGAAGCCGGCCACGGCTGATCGCTTCCTCTTCATCACCGGCCACCGCGGCACTCCGAAGGTCGATGACTTTCTCGAGAGCATCAACGCGCTCGTGCTCTTCAAGCCCGTGATGATCGACGACCTCGTGCGGATGATCTCGCTGGTGTTGCAGCAGTCGGCGCGGAAGTGAGCAGATCGAAACAGCGTCGCAGTCCTGCTCTCTCACGACGGCTCACTGCTTACTTCGCATAGAGCCGGCTGTTCTCGTTGAGGTCCTTCACGATGGTGCACAGATAGACCGGCTCGGGATGAAGATCGCGGTACTTGGTGATCTCGGCCCGGTTCACGACGCGGAAGCCGTAACGCTCGAAGATCTTCGTGCCGCGCCGATCCTCGAAGACGACCATCTGGCCGAAGACGCGTTTCTCGCCGTGATCGTGGAGATACTTGAGATACATGTCCGTGAGCGCGCGGGTGTGCGCGATGCTCCGGGCGTCGGCGAGCATATTGAGGTGAAAGTGCGCGGTGTTGCGCGGGGCGGCCGGCACCTCCTTCCACGCCTGACGCAGGATCCAATGGACGAATTTCTTCGACGCCGCGCCGTAGCGCCGGTAGCGCGCGATCCCGCGGAGGAAGAGCGCGATGTTGTTGTACGCGTTGTAGAGCTGCTGCCGCCACGGGTGGCGCGAGCCGAGCAGGTAGCCGCGGATCTCGTCATTGACCAGCAGCACGAAGGCGCTCTCCGGCTCCCAATCCGTGTAATACGCCGTGAGGTAGTCGGCGAATAACTCGCGGTCTTCGAACACGGGGTCGATCGGATTGCCGAGGAAGCCGGTCTCGCAGCACAGTTCGCGGACACGCGCACGGTCGGCGGCTTGGAATGGACGGAGGGAGAAGCGCTTTTCGGGGACCATCTATGGCGGAGTGTAGGTGTGAATAACTTCGCGGTAGAGGGCAAATAAGCGCGTAAAAATTTGTTCCCAGGAGTAGCGCTCGCGGACCGCGCGGCTGGCTTGCTCGCTGGATGCGGCGAGGTTCCTGCGGCTCGTCGCTTCGATCGCGGCGGCGAGGGCGGCGGGTGAATTCTCCCGCGCCCATAGCGTCTGGTCGCTGTGGATGATGCGGTCCATGTAGCTGCCGTGGATGCCGATCACCGGAGTGCCGCACGCCTGCGCCTCCAGGGCGACGAGGCCGAATGTCTCCTGCAAGCCGGGATGAACGAACAGATCCGCGGCGCGGTAGAGCGCGGCGAGCCGGGCTGGGTCGGCGCAGTAAGGCAGGTGGGTGATTGCGGATTGCGGATTGCGGATTGCGGATTGAAGAGCCTCCA
>JANOAZ010000183.1:0-25724 GCA_031411395.1 Chthoniobacteraceae bacterium | reverse complement strand
GATGGCGGCGGCCTGTATCTGGAAGGCGGCAATCTCACGGTGGAACGCAGCCTCTTCTTCCGCAATACCACCACCAACGGCAACGGCGGCGCGCTCGCGGAAGGCGGCATCCAGAGCGTGGCGATCAAGAGTTCGCGCTTCGACGGCAACAGCAGCGGCGCGCGCGGCGGGGCGCTCTATCTCCGCGGCGCGCTGCCCGCGAGCGTCACCGGCAGCCTCTTCACCGGCAACGAGAGCACGGGCGACGGCGGCGCGATTCACGCGGACTTCGGCATGCGGCTCATGGTCAAGAGTTCCCTCTTCGCCGGCAATACCGCGGCGATGAGCGGCGGCGCGATCAGCCTCGAGGATGCCGGCACCGAGTTGCACCTCGGCTCGTCTGTGCTGAGCGGAAATACCGCGGGCTCCGAAGGCGGCGGCGTGATCGCACCCGTCGGGACGAAGGTGGTGATCACCGGCGGCTCCTTCCTCGGCAATGGGGCCGGCAGCAACGGCGGCGCGATCCGCAGCGACGCCCAGGAACTGACCGTGACCGGCACGCTCTTCCAGGGCAACGCCGCGATCCGCGGCGGCGCGATCCTCGCCTCCGGCGCCGGCACCGCGCTGCTCAAGAGCGCCAAGTTCATCGAGAACATCGGCGCGCGCGGCACCATCACCATCGGGGGCGGCGCGCTGTATCTGACGGGGAGTGTGGTCACCACCATCCAGAGCGGACTCTTCAGCCGGAATTTCGCGGAGTACGACGGCGGCGCAATTAGCGTGAGAAGCTCCGCTGTCATTCATGTGACCGGCTCCAAATTCATCGAGAACACCGCGCGGATTCGCGACGGCGGCGCGATCTTCTACGCCTCCACCGGGGTCAGCGAAATCAAGACCAGCGTGATCACCGGGAACGTCGCGGGCGACGAAGGCGGCGGCATCCGCAACACCGGCGCCGGGATCCTGACTCGCATCGCCACCGTCGTGACCGGCAACTGGGCGCCGAGCGGGCCGAACATTTTTCCGTAACCCGCAGAACGAAAGCACGCCCCGGGGCAAGTCGCGGCCGGAGGCGGGGATGCGAGGTTGTCAACGCGCCGCGCGGGGCGTAGCTTCCGCTGGCTAATCCGCGGCGGGGGTCCGCCGAGCTTTCGCTCGAAAGGAACCATCGCCATGCGCAGCACTCCTCACCGCCGCGGCCTCTACGCGCCCGAACTCCTCGAAGCGCGGATCGCTCCGGCGACGTTTGTCGTCCGCAACCTCACCGACGGCGCGATCGATAGCCTGCGCAACGTGATCGGGCAGGCCAACGCGACGGCCGAGGCGGATACCATCCTCTTCGACCCGACGATCCTGCCGGGGAAGATCACCTTGAGTCTCGAGATCAGCATCCTCAACCCGCTGACCATCAAGGGGCCGGGCGTCGATCTCCTCTCCGTGAGCGGGAACGATCTCGTCCGCATCTTCAACATCGACTACGGCGCCGCTTCGCTGAAGCCGACGACCATCTCCGGGCTCACCCTCACCGACGGCAGGGCCGCTCAGGACGGCGGCGCGCTGATCAGCGTGGAGCCGCTGACGCTCAAGAATGTGGTCATCCGGAGCAGCTCCGCGGGCAACGACGGCGGCGCGGTGTTCGTCAACACTCCGGGGAAAATCTCCATCTCCGGCAGCCGCATCGTGCATAACGAGGCGACCAACGGCGGCGGCGGCCTTTACCTGCGGGGCCTGGCAGGCGTCTCGATCGTCAAGACCGTCATCGCCGACAACCGGGCCGACAACGGCGGCGGCCTCTATGCGCAGGCGACCGGTGCGAAGTCCGTGGTGCTCATCGATGGCTGCACCATCTCGAACAACATCGCGCTCGGTGACAACGGCGGCGGCCTGCAGCTTCGCAGTGTCGATAACGCGAAGCTCATCGTGAAAAACAGCCTGGTGACCGGGAACGCGGCGCAGACCGCCGGCGGCGGGCTCTACGCCGCGTCGGGTCATCTCGTGGTCTCCAAGAGCACTTTCTCCAACAACAGCGCCGACCGCGGCGGGGCCGTTGCCGCCGACAAGGCGAGTACCGTCACCCTCTCCGGCTCCCGGTTCCTCGGCAACGAGGCGACCAATGCAACGCCTGCGAATCCCGGTGGCGGCGCGCTTTATTTGCAGGGTCCGAACACGGTCCTCAAGATCGCCAGCACCGTCTTTGCCGGCAATCACTCGGCCACCTATGGCGGAGTGCTCGCCCACACCGGCGGCGTCACCATGAGCGTGAGCGGATCGAGTTTTCTGGGCAACACCGCGGCGCTCAGCGGCGGCGCGTTCGATCTGAGCGACGGAGCCGTGCTCACGATGGCGAGCTCGCTCCTCAGCGGCAACTCGGCGGTCGGCGGCGGTGCGTTCAACCTCAACGGCGCGGCCACGCTGACTTTGAAAAGCTCCACGGTGAGCGGCAACATCGCCGAGGGCGGGGGTGGCGGCGCGATCTTCGCCCAGCCGACCAGCGTCCTGAACCTCACCGGCAACAAATTCACCGAGAATCACGCGCTCTACGGGGGCGCCATCGACATGATCGGCAACATGGGCGGCCAGGGCGTCACTGCCACGCTCAGCGGCAATCTTTTCCAGGCGAATGCGGCGGATAACTTTGGCGGCGCGGTTGCGACCTCGGGAGCGAGCGTCTTCACGAGCAAAGGGGACAAGTTCATCGGCAACGTCGCGGGCGGCCCGGGCGGCGGGGTCTATCTCAGGAATACCGCGGGCACTTTCATCAGCAACTCGCTTTTCCAGAGCAACGTGGCCGGCAGCGGCAGCGGTGGCGGGCTGAATATCAGCGGCGGCGGCGCCATCCTCACCGGGCTGAAAGTGATCGATAACATCGCCGGTCCCGGCGGCCGCGGCGGCGGCTTGCGCATCGCCGACGTCAATGTGCTCATCTTCAAAAGCGTGATCACCGGCAACGTCGCCAATGACGGCGGTGGGATCGTCAACACCGGCGGCACCACCACGCTCGACGCGGCCACGCGCGCCGCTCTGAAAGGCAACGCCGCGGGTATCAATCCGAACTCGTTTGGCGTCTGAGTCGCGGAAAAGCATCGGCAGCGCCTGACGCGTTGGGGCATCGCGCGCATTTCGGAATGGCTCGGCGGGCCGATCAAGGCGAGGATCGCGCCACCATCCTCGTCAACGGCCTGCTCGACAAACGGGACCAACACCACGCTCCGCGAGGCCGTCGCCGCTCGGGATTCCCTGAGCTCGCGCGATAGACTTTCCCGGAGCCGGGTGAGGGTGCTAAACAGGACCACCCATGAACGCCGCCCGTATACTCCAACTTAATGTTTTTGCCCTGCTCACCGCCGCCGCCGCAGCCGCTCCGGTGGACGATCCGTTTCCGACGAAGATCGCGAAAGGGGACGTGCGCGTCGAACTCCAGCCCGTCGCCTCGGGACTCGCCTCACCCGTGCTCCTCGTCGCCGCACCCGATCATCCGGATCGGTTGTTCGTCGTCGATCAAGCCGGCTTTGTCCGCACCATCGAGAAGGGCGTGCTGCGCTCCGAACCGTTTCTCGACGTGACGTCGCGCCTCGTCGCATTGGAGAAAAATTTCGACGAGCGCGGCCTCCTCTCGATCGCGTTTGATCCCGGCTTCAACGATGCGAGCAGCCCCGGCCATCGCCGCATCTTCACCTACACCAGCGAGCCTGCGGCAGAGCGCGCGACCTTCCCCATTCTCCACGGCGACGCCACTCCGCCCAATCACGATGCCGTAATCGCCTCGTGGAAAGTGGCCGCCGGTGAACTGCCGCGTGTCGATCCCGCGAGCCGCGTCGAAGTCCTGCGCATCGCCGAGCCGCAGTTCAATCACAACGGCGGCATGATCGCGTTTGGCCCCGATGGGCTTCTCTATCTCGCCATGGGCGACGGCGGCGGCGCGAATGATCTCGGCCCCGGCCACCATCCCGAAACGGGCAACGCCCAGGATCCGAATGTCCCGCTCGGGAAGATGCTGCGGATCGACGTGAACGGTCGTGACTCGCGGAATGGCGCGTATGGCATTCCGAGGGACAACCCCTTCGTGCAGGGCGGCGGGCTGCCGGAGATCTTCGCCATCGGACTGCGCAATCCGTGGCGCTTCCATTTCAGCGGCGACCAACTGCTCGTGGGCGACGTGGGCCAGAACAAACTCGAGATGGTCTATCGCGTCGAGCGCGGCGGGAACTACGGCTGGCGGCTGAAGGAAGGTACGTTCAAATTCCTCACCACCGGGATCATCGACGATGACCTCACCGGTCTGCCGCCGGGCCTCACTCCGCCTGTGCTGCAATACGATCGCGATGAAGGAACCTCCATCATCGGCGGGCATCTCTACCGCGGCCGCGCCTTCCCCGCGCTCGTCGGCAAATACGTCTTCGGCGACTACCGCAACGCCAAAACTTTCTCCGGCCGCCTCTTCTACGCCGAGCTTCCGAACGGTGAAATCCGCGAGCTGCGGATCGGCGCGGACGGCCGGGAGCTCGGCTTCCTGCTCAAGGGCACCGGCCTCGACGCGCACGGTGAAATCTACCTCTGCGGCAGCGCCCAACCCGGCCCGGTCGGCACCGGCGGTGTGGTGATGAAGTTGGTCGCGCCGGCTGCGCCGTGACCGCTGGGGGACGCGTTACACGGCGATGCGATTCCAACCCACGGCCTGATCGCGTCGCAACTCCAGCCACGCCCAGCTCGCGGGCGCGCCGCGGTTGGGGCGGGTGATGCAGCCGGGATTGAGGAAGAGTGCGCCGCCGACGCGCTCGAAACGCGGGACGTGGGTGTGGCCGTGGAAAAGGAGATCGACGCCCTCCGGCGCGAGCCGCGGCGGGATGTGCGTGAGATGGATGCGGAAGCCTTCCAACTCGAAGTCGAGGGCGAGCGGCCAGTCGAGGCAGTCGTCGCAATTCCCGCGCACCACGCGGAGCGGGGGACCGAGCTGATTCAGCGCGGCGATGATCGCCGGTGAACAGACATCGCCGAGGTGCCAGATTTCATCCGCCTCCGCGAGCTGCGGTGGAAGCGTCGGCGGCAGGCGATCGTGAGTGTCTGCAAGGACGGCGATGCGCATCGGGTGGGAAAGATGAGGTATGAGGTATGAGGTATGAGGTATGAGTCCTCGCCGCCCGGCCGGCTTTTAGAGTCGCAGCGTCTGCGCCTCTTCATCCCTCAATCACTCCTCCCTCATCCTTTTCTTCAGTTCCCCTTCCTCGCGCTGCTCTGCACGTCGAAGGAATTCTGAATCACGTCCCGGACGCGCTCGGGGGCGAGGACGCGGTCGGTCTGGTAATCGAGATTTCCGTCGCGGCCGATGATCGCAATCTGGAAGCCCTTGTTCACTCCGTAGGAGGCGGCGACGGCGGCGCCGTTGTTGGCCACGGCGACGGGGATGTTCGAGGGGATCGGGCCGTCGCCGGTGCCGATGGCGGCGACGAGCACCACGCCCTTGCTGGCGAGTTGCTGATAGATTTCCTCGAGGTTTTTGAGCTGCTTCTTGAGCGCGCCGCTTTTCGGAGAATCGGCAATGACCAGCACTACGGGCTGGCCGCGAAGGCTGCGCAGCGAACGCGCCTTGTCGCCCGCGCCGATGAAGGTGAACTCGGGGGCGAGATGAATGACCGCAGCCTCGAGAAGCGTGGCGATGAGGAGAAGGGAGAAAACGATGGAGGAACGCATGGCGGTCAGACTTTCATGATGTCGGCTTCTTTGAGGACCAGGGTGTCGTCGATCTTCTTCACGAAACCGTCCGTGAGTTTTTGGATTTCCTTCTCGAAGGAGCCGAGCTGGTCCTCCGTGATCTTGCTCTCTTTCTGCGCCTTCTTGAGCGCGTCGATGCCTTCGCGGCGCGACGAGCGCATCCGCACCCGCGCTTCCTCGGCCATCTGCTTGATCCCCTTCATCAGATCCTTGCGGCGCTCTTCGCTGAGCTGCGGGATCGGCAGGCGGATGATCTTGCCGTCCACCGCGGGATTGATGCCGAGCTTCGATTCCTTGATCGCCTTTTCGATGTCCTTCATGGTGCTGCCGTCAAAGGGTTGGATGACGAGCAGCCGCGGCTCGGGGGTGGTGATGAGCGCGAGTTGCTTGAGTTTCATCATCGAGCCGTAGGCTTCGACATCGATGTTCTCCACGAGCGCGGGCGAGGCCTTGCCGGTGCGCACGGCGGAGAATTCGTGGCTCATGTAGTCAAAGGCCTTTTCCATCGAGGCCTCGGTTTCGAGGAGGATTTCGTCGGGGTCCATGGTGGAAGATTAGCTGGTCACGAGCGTCCCGACCCGTTTGCCGAGGACGGCCTTCTTGATGTTGTCGGACTTCATCATGTCGAAGACGATGATCGGCATCTTGTTGTCCATGCAGAGGCTGAACGCCGTGGAATCCATCACGGAGAGGCGCTGGGACAGGGCTTCGGTGTAGCTGATCTGATCGTATTTCGTGGCAGTGGGGTCCTTGAATGGGTCGGCCGTGTAGATGCCATCCACCTTGGTGGCCTTGAGGATCACTTCGGCGCCGATCTCGTTGGCGCGCAGCGCGGCGGTGGTGTCGGTGGAAAAGAACGGGTTGCCGGTTCCGGCGACAAAAATCACCGCGTGGCCGCTTTCAAGCTGATCGATCGCGCGTCGGCGGATGAATGGCTCGGCGATATTCTCCATGTGGATCGCGGTGTGGACCCGGGTCGGGAGCCCGATCTGGTCGAGAGCGCTTTGCAGCGCCATGCCATTGATGACCGTGGCGAGCATGCCCATGTAATCGGCGGTGGTGCGCTCCATGCCGCGATGGCTGGCGGCGAGACCGCGCCAGATATTTCCCCCGCCGATGACCACGGCGACCTGCACTCCCATGTCGTGGACCTCCTTAATCTGCCGGCAAATCTCGGTGACGATCTCAGGCGAAATATTGTCCGAGCTGCCCTTCGCTTTCAGCGCCTCTCCGCTGAGTTTGAGGACGATGCGCCGGTATTTCGGCTTCTGGGATTTCGCAGCGGGGGCGCGTGTTTTGGGCTTCGGCATCGGAGCGCAGATGGAACACGAAACGTTCCGAGCATGGAAAGGGAAATGTGTCGCCGCTCTGCCTGCATGGACGCTCGCAATTTCGGATCGGCGTCCCCGCCGCGACGATCCCGGGGAGCGCCCGGGAGCGCCTATCTCCCGATTGGCATTTCCCGCCCGGCCAATCGGGAGATTGGCGTTCCCAGGATCGGCGCGTGTTCTGCCCGATCCCATCTGCACCGTTCCGGTTTAAACTGCGGCGTTGAACGAGATGACGATGCGCTCGGCGTCTGGTGCCGGCGCGGTGAAGGCGTTGACGTAATGCAAAAGCCAGGACGGGAAGAGGATCAGATCGCCCAGGTGCGGGGCGTGCGCGATCGAGGTCTTATTCCAGGGCGGGAGTTGCTCGCGCTCCTGCATCGTGCGGGTGACGCTGGCGTTCAAATTAAGGCGCGGGTCGAGGAAGACGATTTCACCGGCCTCCATATCTTCGGGCACCCGCACATAGAATGCGCCGCTGATCACATTCGGGTTGTGGTTGTGCGGCACGTTGTAGTCGCCGGCGCGATTGACCACGGCCCAGCCGGTCAGCTCAAACGCGAAGTCGCCGGTGAAGCCGAGTGCCGCGCCCGCGAAATCGAGGATGCCCTGCACGACGAGTTCCCGCAGCCACGGAAAATTCCGATGTTCTTTGCCGAAAAGGTTGCCCTCCGAGTGCCAGCCGCCGCGATTCGAGCGCTGCAGGCTCGATGCACTTGCGCGCAGCGCGAGCAGATAGGCGCAGAGTTCGTCGAGTTCGTCGCGAGCGGGATCGAGCCGGACGTGAGCAACCGGCGTCGTGAAAAGGTGATTGACCACGCCAAGGCGCTACACCGAGCGCCCCGCATTGTCACGCCGCGTGCCGTCTCAGAAGAACGACATGCCGCTGTATTCCGAGCGAAAAGCAGCGGGGCCGCGCGCGGCGATCCGCTCGTCGCCCGCCTCGAGGTATCTCGTGGCGAAGTCCATCACGCACATCGTTCCGGTCCTCGCATGCGGGCCGATTGCGATGCCGGTGACGCGGAAATTCCGGTTAAAAAGATTCTTTCGGTGCATTCGGCTTGGCACCCCATTGTCCACGATCAGGGAGATGACGATCGAGCGCGCGGTTCGATTCCCGTAGTCGATGTTTTCTCCTGCGTGGCCATCCCATTTGCCGAAGCGAGCCATGCGTTTCCACGGCATCTCGCCGTTCAAACTCTTATGACCGCTGCCGCCGCGAGGCCCTATGTCGAGCGTGTGGCTGAGGGCGGCCTGGCTGATTCCTTGCGACCACGCGAGCGGAGGAAGCGGCCGCGCCTTTTGCAAAAACTCGATCGCCTCGCGGCTCGCTCGCGAGCCTTCCGAACCGCGGAGACTTTGGGCGCGGCCGGCGATGATCCGGGCGTACTGCTGCGGCTTTGCGCGGGCAAAATTGATCTCATCGAGGACTTGAAACGCAATGGAATCAGCGTGCGCGGCAACGGTGGCGAGGAGGATGAAAATGAGGGTAAAGCGGAGAATCACGGACGCGGGAAAAGCAGCAATGGTGCCAGTGGGGGGATGACGGCGGCGTGCTTGCTACGCGGGAGCGGGCGCCTCCGCAAATCGAATTCCACCGGCACGCGCAGATTCACAGGATTGTCACACAAGCGGCACCGCGAGGCGGGCCCGCAAAGTCTAAATTTATCCTTGCCGATGGAGGCAAAAGACCTACCGTCCGCGCACCCCCAGATCAGAAAGCGCCTCTCCAGTTTCGGCTGGAGAGGCGTTTTCAATTTCCGGTCATCGCGGTCGCGTCCGACTGGACGCTTGAGCCCGCCGAATTCGTCTGCCATCGTCCGCTCCGTGAAGCTTTCCCGCTTGTTCCTTCTCTGCGCGTTCCTGGTTTTCCTTCCCGGCTGCATCGGCTACACGAAGTTTCGCGCGACCAACGTGCGCGGTGAGATGATCGCCGAATGGACCGGGCGCGGCTTATTCTATCCTGTCAGCGGCGGATATCGGATCACCGCCGTCGATCGGATCAGCGGCCCGCCACACATGCTTGAGTCGCATTACCCGAATGGCTTGCGCACGATGGTCACGGGTGCCCACATCCAGCGCTGGCACACCCACAAGCCGCTTTGGCTGTACGAACTCGAGCGCCCGGATTATCCGACCGCAAACCGCAGCCGGCGCGAGGTGCCACAGTATCCGCCGAACTGGTAGTCCGTCGGGCGCCGCTACCCTCGTTTCGGATCGAAGGCGCGGCGCAGTGCGTCGCCGAAGAGATTGAGCGAGAGCACCAGTCCGAAGAGCGCGGCGGTGGCGGCGCTGATATTCCACCACACCAGCGGATCGCGGCCCAGCTCGGTGCGGCCGGCATCGATCATGGAGCCCCAGCTCGCCGTGCCCACCGGGGCGCCGACGCCGAGGTAGCTGAGGATCGCCTCCGCGAGCACGATGTTCGAAAAGCCGAGCACGGCGCTGATCAGGACAAGGTGCATCACGTTGGGCAGCAAATGGCGCACGACGATGTTGCGGTGCGACTGGCCCAACGCGCGCGCAGCCGCGACATAGGGCCGTTCGCTTTGCCGCATCGCCTCCCCGCGGATCAAGCGACAGAGCCCCACCCAGCCGGTGACGCCGAGGGCGATGGACATCGTGCCGAGCCCTTTGCCGAGGACCATGAGGATGGCGACGAGCAGGAGGATTTCCGGGATCGAGGCGAGTGTGCTGTAGATATACTGGACGACGTCGTCCACCCAGCGCCGGAAATAGCCGGCGAGAATTCCGAGCAGCGCGCCCAGCGGCACGTAGATCGCGCTGGTCATGCCGCCGATGACGAGCGCGGTGCGGCAGGCTTTGAGCATCTGCACGAAGACGTCCTTGCCGAGCACGTCGGTGCCGAGCAGATGCCGACCGTTGAGTTTTTCCTGCCGCGCCGAGCCGAGCAGCGTGTCGGCGAGTGGCGCGCTGTAGCTCTTCTCGGCAGCGACGCCCGCGGTGAAGACGTCGAGGATGCTGCGCGTGCCGCCATCGCTGGGAATCCGGAGCATCTCGAGGGCGCCGATGCCCATGTAGAGCAGCACGATACCGAGCGCGATGAGGCCGGTGCGGTCGCGCTTCAGGCGCACCCACGCGCGTTGCCAGCGTTCGTTGCGCGCGCCGGCGCGGAGCAGGAAGAACACGAGCGCGAAGCCGCCGATGACGAGGAAATCCTGCGTGAGCCAGTGTTCGAGGATGGTCACGAGAGGCGGATGCGCGGGTCGGCCAGCGCGTAAAAGATGTCGGTGAGGATGAGCGCGGCGAGGTAGAGAATCGAGCCGAGGAAGACGCTCGTCATCACCACGGGTTGGTCGCCGGTTTGAATTCCCTGCACGAGCACACTGCCCAGGCCTGGGATGCCGAAGAGGCTTTCGATGAGCAGCGAGCCGAGCACCAGCCGCGGGAGTTCGCCGACGACCAGCGTGATGATCGCGATGAGGCCGTTCTTAAACACGTGGACGCCGAGGACCCGCGCATTGGCCAGGCCCTTGGCCTGTGCCGTGCGGACGTAATCCTGGCCGATCTCCTCGAGAAAGATGGCGCGATAGAGCCGTGCGTCGTGGCCGAGATTGATGAGCATGAAGATCACGATGGGCAGCATGATGAAGCGCACCATGCCGAGACCATCGTAGCTGAAGCCGTATGCGGGGAAGTAGCTGAGGCCCAGCGCGAGGAAGGCTTGCGTGAAGATCACATAGACCATCGTCGGCACGCTCATGAGCGCGACGCAGGCGAGCGTGAGCCATCGGTCGAGCGGCGATTCGCGCACGAAGACCTGGAACAACGCGAGGCCGACCGAAGCGAAGAATGCGGCGACGAATCCCGGCAGGGTGATGCAGAGCGACGGGCCGGCGCCCTTGAGGAAGACCTCGCGCAGCTCGCGGCCGGTGACCCAGCTCGTGCCAAATTGCAGCGTCACGAGATCGCTGACGTAGCGGACGAATTGCCTCGGGATCGGCTGATCGAGGCCGCGGTTGTGAATCCACTCCTGGCGCACTGCGCCGGTGGCCTTTGGCCCGAGGACTCGCGAGGCTTTCGCGTCGGGCGACATCATCACATTATCGAGGACGAACGTAATGAAGATCACGCCGAGCAGGATGGGCACGGCGTAGAGGAGGCGGCGGATGAGATAGCTAAACATGGGCGCGGCGGTTCCAGCGCACGGCGTAGATCAATCCCGCGGCGACGAGCGCGCCGAGCGCAATCGGCGGCCACACGGGTTTGCGGTTCCACTCGTGGCGCAGCTTCTCGCGCAGCACGGGATCGACCTGGTGATACTTGTTGAAGCCGTATTCGATCATCGGGCTGTTGTGCGTCCAGAGCGCCCACGGCTGCGGCGCGATGAAGACGGCCTTGTCGAACTGGAAGATCGCCGGGCAATCCTCGGCGAGCATCGCATTCATCTGCGCGATGAGCGCGAGCCGCTCGGGGCCATTGTCCATCACCGCCATCTGCTCGTAGGCACGGTCAAACTCGGGGCGGCTGTAGCGGCAGTAGTTGGCGCCTTCACGTGGGAAATTCTTGCTGTAGAAAAGCATGAAGAAGTTTTCCGGATCGGGATAATCGAGCGCCCAGCCGGTGCCGCTGCCGATTTGGAAATTGCCCTGCTCGAGGCGCTCGAGCACGCGCGCAAAGGTGTTCTCGTTCACCTTGATCTTGATCCCGAGCGCCTCGAACAGCCGTTGCTCATACTCCGCGCGCTGGCGTTCCTCAGTGCCGGCGACGGGCTCCTCGAGCGTGAGCATGAGCTGCTCGCCGGTCTTCGCATCGCGGCCATTTGGGTAGCCGGCTTCCGCGAGCAGGCGCTTCGCTTTCTGCAGGTCGTAGCCGTTCGGGTTCACGTAATTCGGGTCGTATCCGTAGAGCCCGCGCGGCACGAGCTGGTTCGAGACGGGCGCGACGCCGCTGTAAAAGATCTCGACATAGGCGCGCGCATCGTAGGCGCAGGAGATCGCTTTGCGCAGCTTCGCGTTTTTGCCGACGACCGGATCCTGCATGTTGAAGCTGATGAAGAACGTCCCGGGCAGGCCGGTCTTTTCGAGCCCCATCCCGCGCGCCTTGTATTTGGGCGTGAGCTGCTGGTCGGAAGTAACGATCGCGGCGAAGGCGTCCTTGTTTGCCGTGATGCTGTCGAGGTAGCCCTGCCGGCCGAGCACGAAGCCGGGGATCGTCTCTTGCACGATGAGAATGTGCAGCTCATCGAAGAGCGGCAGCGGCTTGCCGGCGAGATGCTTGAGCCAGTCCGCCTTCTCCGGCGCGAAGCCATCGCTCGGGAAAACATTGGTGTGGTAACCCTCCACGCGCTCATAGCGGATGGCGCGGCGCGGGGTGTATTCGCGCATGCGAAACGGTCCGTGCCCGACGGCATGAAAGCGGAACGTCGGCCGCACTTTCCCATCGTGCGTCTGGCCGTCGTAAAACTCGACCGATTCGCGCGCGACGGGACTGAACACATTCATCGCCATCCAGAAAAGGAGCTGCGGATACGGGCCTTTGAGGTGGATGCGGAAGGTGTGCGAGTCGAGCTCCTCGAAGCCGCTCACGCGCGTCGCGTAGTCGAACTTCCCCGTCTTCGCGATGCCCGCCACGCGCGCCTCGTGCAGCCCGATGATGTTCTGCTCGAGTGGCGCGAAAAACGGCGACTCGACTTTCGGATCCGCCACACGCTGCAACGCATGGTGGACATCCGCGGCGACGACCTCGCGCCCTTTGCCGCCGGGGAAACACGGATCGTCGTGAAAGAGAATGGCGCGCTTGAGGCGGCAGAGATAGCTCACCTTGCCATCGGGCTGGAGTTCCTTCTTCGGGATCTCCTCCAGCATCGCCGCCTGGAGCTCGATCGGGTCCGTCTTCATCGGATGATACTCGAGCAGCCGGTCATACACCGGTTCGAGGATCTGCTGGTCGATCGTGCTGTAGGCAAATTGCGGATCGAACGACTTCGGGTCCGCGGGGAGGCCCATGTAGCGCACGCGCCACGGCGAACCGTCGGGCCGCGCCTTCCGATAGGGCGCCGGATTCGGATCGTTGTCGCAGCCGGCGAAGAGGCCTGCGGACAAGAGTGCAAACGCGAACGTGCGGCAGAGCTGGAGGGACCGCCGCGCGCGCGTCACTTCTTCCGATGCAGTGCGTTGATCGCGTCGCGCAGTTCCGCCGCCTTTTCATAGGCTTCGGTCGCGATCGCGTTGTCCATCTCCCGCTGCATCTTCTCCAGCTTGGTCAGCGGCTGGCGCGCGCGGATTTCCTCGAGCCACTCGCCGAGGAAGCCGAGTTCGGGGCTGTTTGCCGCGCCTTCCACGTTTTCCGACTCGGCAAAAAATGAGCGGATCTTTTCCATGCCCTCCTCGATCTTCGTCACCGCGGCGGGGAAATTTTCCCGCTCGATCTCAATCGAGGCGCGGGCTCGCGTGTTCATCATCAGGACGTAAGGCGTGAACTGCTCGACGGACGCCACGAGTTCCTCACGCTCGGCGTGCTTCGACACAAACTCGAACATGTCGAGATTGCGCTGCGTGTCGCGGATCACGGCGAGGTATTCGCTGAGCTGAAAAAATGAGATGTAGCGGTGGTAGTATTGAATCCCTTCCTGCTGGAGTTCGCCCACGTCATCGGGGGAGAGGACGTATTTTTCGCCCTTCTTTTCCGTCCGGCGGGAACGGCTGCGGTGGTACTCGAGCAGCGATTCGTACTGGTGTGGTTCCTGCCCGTCGGGCCGCCCGGTCGTCTCCATCTGAATCAACCCCAGGTCGATCCGGAGCTGGATCTTCTCCTTTCCATCTTTGCCGAGGATTTTGCGCACCTTGATCATCCCCGGTTCGTGGGGCCAGTCGCGCAGCAGATCGTTCAAATCGAGACTCATGACACGCGAAGTATCGAAACCACGTGCCGCTTTGTCAACGAACCCGCCGGTGCGGAACGCGGAAACGATGCCAGGACAGTCGGGCACCTTTCCGGACGGTCACTCACCACAAAGCCACGAAGGCACGAGGAGGAGGGGAAGGTGCGATGATGCAGGATGTACGGCCACCATCTCTGGAGATGGTGCCGCGGAGCCTGATGCGATTGACAGGGTCTCACCGTGGCGGCGTGGGAGTCGCATGGGCATCCTGTCCCTCATCGACGGGTGTGACGCCCGTGCCGCTGCGCCTCGGACGGAAGGACCGGCACGACCGTTATCGCAGGGAGAATCGATTGTGACGACAGGTTCATTCGTTGCAATGTCAGACCGCCCTTCTCCTCCTGAGGATTCCGCCCATCCGCTTTTGCTCCCAGCCGGGGAACGCGTGTGCGCGAGCGTGCAGGGCTTCGTGGCCGGTGTGGCCCTGCTGATCGGCGCCGCCAATCTCGCGGTCTGGCTGGGCCCGGCCCGCGAGCTGGCAGCGTCACATGGGTTCATGGTGATGCGTTTCAACACCGCATTGGGAATCACCGCCGCGGCGCTTTCGCTGGCTCTGTGGCAGGTGGCCTCGCACCGGCGGCGCGCGGCTCTTTTCGCCATCGCGTTTGCCTCCGTGGCTGTGCTGATCGGCGGGCTCACTTCGCTGGAAGATCTCCTCGGTTTGGATTTTGGAATCGATCAACTCTTCGTGGCGGGAACTTTTCCGGGCGACCTCGCGAACACGTTCATCGTCCACCCGGGACGGATGAGTCTGAACGCGGCGCTTTCGATGTTTTTTGTCGGGCTGGCGCTGGCTGGGCTGGATTGGAGCGTGCCGTGGCGGTCGGCGCGACGGATCTTCCTGGCGCCCGGTTTCGCGCTGCTCGCGGCACTCCCCGCAGCCGGCGGGCTGGTCGGCTATCTTTTGGAGGTGCGCGGGTTTACCGGACTGCTCCGCTCCGCGAATATCCTCCTCCACACCGCCGTCGCGCTGTTTCTCCTCGCGCACGGTGTCCTCGCGGCGCGCCCGCATCGTCCGCCGGTGTCGCGCATCCTTTCGCCGGGTACCGATGGCTTGTTGCTGCGCTGGCTGCTTCCGGGATCGACCGCCCTGCTCCTGCTTCTGGCGTGGGCGATCGGCAAAGGCCGCGCCATCGGGCTCGTGGCGCCCGGGGAGGGGACTGCGCTGATGGTTTACGGTGCGCTGGTATTGCTCCCGAGCCTGCTCGTGGTGGCCAGTCGGGCCGTGGCCCGGCAGGAGGCGGTGGCACGGAGCGCGGAGGCAGCGCGCCGGGAAGGCGAGGAGCGATTTCGCGCACTCGCGGAGCAACTCGCCCGGGCTCTGCACGAGGCCGAGCGGGCCAGTCACGCCAAGGACAACTTTCTCGCCACACTTTCCCACGAACTGCGGACGCCGCTGACTCCCGTGCTCCTGAGCGCCGCCGCGCTGCGCCAGGATGAGCGCCTGCCTCCCGACGTGCGCACCGAACTGGCGATGATCGAGCGCAACGTCTCCCTCGAAGGCCGCCTGATCGACGACCTCCTCGATCTCACACGCATTGCCCGCGGCAAGCTCCGCCTCCGCCCCGAGCGATGCGATATCCACTCGCTCGTCGGCCATGCCGTGGAAATCATCCGCGAGGAAGCGCGAGCCTCCGGCGTCGAGATCGACCTCGATCTCGCGGCGAAGCGCTCGGTATTTACTGCCGACCCGGCGCGTTTGCAGCAGGTGCTCTGGAATGTGCTCAAGAATGCCGTCAAATTCACCCCGGCGGGGGGGCGTGTTTTTGTTCGCACGCACGACTCTCCTGCAGATCCGCGGATCGTCCTGGCCATCTCGGACACCGGCGCGGGATTCCCGCCGGAGACTGCCGAAAATCTGTTTCAACCCTTCGAGCAGGGCGACGCGGCGGAGTTCCGTTCCGGTGGTCTCGGGCTCGGCCTCGCGATTGCACGGGCGATCGTCGATCTCCATGGCGGGGTCATCCGGGGTGAAAGTGGCGGACCCGGCTGCGGTGCGACCTTTACCGTGGAACTCCCCGGCGCCATCGAACCGCCCTCGGGGAGCGTCGCCCCGGCTGTGGTGGCGGGTGAACAGCCCGAGGCCTCGGCGCGGCTCCGGCTCCTCCTCGTGGAAGATCACGAGCCCACGCGGAACGTGCTTCGGAAGCTCCTGCAATCTGCGGGCTACGATGTGCGCGTCGCGGGCAGCGTCGCCGGCGCGCTCGCCACCGCATCGACGGAGCGCCTCGACGTGGTGATCTCGGACCTCGGCCTGCCCGACGGCACCGGGCACGAACTAATGAAGCGCCTGCTCGGCCTCGATTCCACGCTGCGCGGCATCGCGATCTCCGGTTATGGCATGGACGAGGACCTGCGCCGATCGGAAGAGGCGGGATTTTTCACCCACCTCGTCAAGCCCGTGAAGTTCGAGCAACTGCGCGAGGCGCTCGACCGGGTGCATGCTCAGGATGAGCCCGCATTCGAAGACGATTTGCATGGCATGGCCCGCGGCTCCGGCGTCTAACTCGCGGGAATGCCTCCTCCCGCGAAGTCGTACCTCGCGCTGCTCAAAACGTTCTTCGTCCTGGCGAGGGCGTTCTTCACCGGCGGGTCCCGGCGGCAGGCGCGCCTCTGGCTCGCCGCCCTGCTCGGGCTGTGTGCCGCGGTCGGTGTCGTGCAGGTCTTTCTCAGCTACGCGATGCGCGATTTCGTCACCGCCCTTTCCCAGCGCGATCACGCCGCTTGGGTGCGGGGGCTTTGGAAATTCATCGGCATCGCCTTTGTCTCCGTCCCGGTCGGTGTCTTCTACCGCTACTCGCAGGAGCGCCTCTCTCTGGTCTGGCGCCGCTGGCTGACCCAGCACCTCATCAAGCGCTATTTTTTCAACCGCGCGTACTACCGCATCCGCGCCTCCGAGAGCGTGGACAACCCCGATCAGCGCATCGCCGAAGATGCGCGGCTCTTCAGCACGGGCGTGCTGAACTTCTTCCTCGTCATCGTCAACTCCGTCGTCACGCTCATCGCCTTTCTCGGCGTCCTGTGGGCCATCTCGGGTCAGCTCGTCGGCATCCTCTTCGTCTATGCCACCGTCGGCACCGCCGTCTCGATGCTCTTTGGACGGCGCCTCGTGGGCCTGTATTTCAACCAGTACCAAAAGGAAGCGACCTTCCGCTACGGGCTTGTCCGGGTGCGCGACAATGCGGAATCGATCGCCTTTTTCCGTGGCGAAAAACGCGAGCATCGCGACCTCGTTGAACGCCTTTCCGAAGTCCTGGAAAACACGTTCTGGATCATCGGCTGGACGCGGAACCTGGGCTTCTTTGCCAACGGCTACAACTACCTCGCCATCATCGTTCCCGGACTGATCGTCGGTCCGATGTTCATGCGCGGATCGGTGGAGTTTGGCGTCGTCACCCAGTCCGAGGGGGCCTTCGCGGCAGTGCTCGCCGCGCTTTCCATCATCATCGCGCAGATCGAGGGGCTCAGTTCTTTCACCGCCGGCATCCGTCGCCTCGGCGACCTCTGGGACAATCTCGACGAGTTCGACGCCGAGGACGCGCGCGAGGCCGAGGAGGCGAAGGGCGAGGTCAACGAGGAAGCGCTTCACCTCAAGCTCGACGACGTCACCGTGCAAACGCCCGGCGGTGACAAGACCCTCACCGAACACCTCAGCCTCCAGCTTCCGCGGCGCGGCAGCCTGCTCATCATGGGCGAGAGCGGTTCGGGCAAAAGCTCGCTGCTCCGCACCATCGCGGGGCTCTGGCCACCAGGCGCCGGCTCGATCGACCGGCCCGCCCACAAGCGCCTCATCTTCCTCCCGCAAAAGCCCTACATGGTCCCCGGAAATCTTCGTTCGCAGCTCATGTATCCGCTCAGCGAAGAGGACGCGGACGACGCGGCGATCACCGCCATTCTCGAAGAGGTGAACCTCCACGACATCTTCGCCCGCGTCGGCGGCGATCTGAACAGGGTCGTGGACTGGACGAACGTCCTGTCGCTCGGCGAACAACAGCGCGTGGCCTTCGCGCGGCTCTTCTTGAAAAAACCCGCCATCGCCTTTCTCGACGAAGCCAGCAGTGCCCTCGACGAGGAAAATGAGCGCTTCCTCTACGAGCGGCTGCGCGCTTCCGGGATCGCCTTTGTCAGCGTCGGCCACCGCTCCACGCTCAAGGAATTTCACGACACGCTCCTCTTGCTCAAGATCGACGGGACCAGCGAAATGACGCCGTGCCACGACGCCCAAAACGGTCCGGAGAAAGATCGCCAGTGACGGCGGCGGCGCGGCGGTGACGATAAACGTGCGGCCGGAGTGGACCGGGGTATGGTCGCGCGATGAGCAGAGACTTTGAAGAGCTGGATTATCGAAAGACGCCGCTGGGTGAATTGACGCTGCGTCGGCGGCGGGTGTTGTCGCTGGACGGGCTGGAAATCTTCGAAGTGAAGCTGGGTGAGGCGTTCCTCATGTCGAGCCTCTTCCATGAGGTGGAGGTGGCCCTGGCGGACCTGGGGCTGGGCGCGCTCGAGGCGGGAGAATGGGACGTGGTCGTGGGCGGACTGGGCCTCGGATACACCGCCGTGGCGGCGCTGGCCCATGCGGAGGTGCGTTCGCTGCTGGTGGTGGATGCGCTCGATGCAGTCATCGAGTGGCATCAGCGCGGGTTGGTGCCGCTCGGTCCGGAGCTGACCGGTGACGCGCGGTGCCGCTTCGTGCATGGAGATTTTTTTGCGCTGGCCGGTTCCGGCTCGGGCTTCGATCCCGGGCAGCCGGCCCGGCGGTTTCACGCAGTCCTTTTGGACATCGATCATTCGCCGCGCAATCTGCTCCACCCCCGCCACGGTGAGTTCTATTCGCCCGATGGCCTGCGCGCCCTCGCCGCGCATTTGCATGAGGGCGGCGTCTTCGCGCTGTGGTCCGACGACCCGCCGGACGAGGAGTTCCTGCGCACCCTCGGAGCGGTCTTCGCAACGTCAGACGCGCACGTGGTCAAGTTTGCAAACCCGCTCCTCGACCGCGAATCGGCCAGCACCGTCTATGTCGCGCGCAAGGCGGCGGCTTAGCGTCGCCGGCCTTGGACGGGTGCAAGCCTGCGCCGTGGCGGATTACTTCGCCACCGCCGGAGCGGGAGCGGGTGGCACCTTTGCCGCCGGCTTCGCGGGCGCGGGCGGGGGCTCCACGTAGGCCGGATTGGTGAGCGCGCCGGGGGCGGCGTTCAGGAGGTTCGGAGTCACGTCGGCCTTCACGTCGCCGAGCGCCCACTTCACGCCGCCGGTCAGCACGTCCTGGAAGATGGGATTGGTCCAGACGTCTTCGCGATGCCCCATGCTGGTGTAGAAAACCCGGCCCTTGCCCGCCGCGCGCGCCCAAGTCGCGGGATAGGGAGGGCGCTTGTATTCATTGTCCGTCATGCCCTCGGTCTCCTGCACGAGCAGCACGTGGATGTCGCTCGGGAAGTCCTTCAGCGAATACCACTCCTCCTGGAACGCGAAACCCTCGGCATACTTTTCGAGACCCGGAAATTTCGGATCCACGCAGCGCATTTTCGCGACCTGCTGTTTGCCATGCTTGATGAATTCACCACCGAGCAACCGCACATACGCGTCGGCGAGCGGACCGTGATTGAGATACCGATCCGGTCCCTTCTTGTCCTCGTTGTTCGTGTGGAAGGTGTCGCTCGCGCTGTGCGTCCCGACGAAGCCGCCGCCGTTGTTCACGTAGTCGAGCAGCGCCTGTTTGCCGGCGGCGCTCATCGGCGGGTTTTTGTCGGTGCCTTCGCTGGTCAGGTCTCCAGTGGTGTAAAAAAAGAGCGCGTCGAATTGCTTGAGATACGCCGGGGAGAAGAGCGATCCATCCTTCGAAAAAGTGAACTGCCAGCCATTCTTCGCGCCCAGCTCGGTGAGGATTTTTTCCGCGTGGCTCGGCTGGCCCGTCTTGTAGCTGATCACCGAATGCTCGAAGCCGCTCGATTTCGAGAAGAAGAGAATCTTGCGCTGTGGCGGGGCGGCGGATGCACCGGCGGTGAGGATGAAGGCGGCAGCGAGGGCGACGAAGGTAAGGGGAGGGAAGCGCATGGGAGCGCACAGTTGGCCGACTGCTGCCGCTTGTCCAGTATGACGCTGACTCAGTTGAGCCACAGATGGACGCAGATTTTCGCAGATGAAGAGATCGAGCTTCTCCGAATCTGCGTTTCATCCGCGTGCATCTGCGGCTTCTCCTTTTTTGAGTTCCACGCCGCGGAACTGGAACTCCGCGGCGCGATTCGCATACTCACCCGCGTGACCGTCCTGCTCACCAGCCTCCGCATTCGCAATCTCGCGCTCGTCGAAGATGTCGCGTGGGAACTCGGGCGCGGCTTCACCGCGGTGACCGGCGAGACCGGTTCGGGGAAATCCATCATCGTAGGCGCGCTCAAGCTCATCCTCGGGGAGCGCGCGGACAAGGCGCTCCTCCGCGCCGGGGCGGAAAGCTGCACCGTCGAGGCGGTCTTCGAAGTGACCGATCCGCCCGCGCTCAACGCCCAGCTCGAAGCGCAGGGTGTGGAGGCGTGCGAGGATGTGCAACTCATCGTCAAGCGCGTCTTCACCGCGGCGGGCGCGAACCGGCAATTCATCAACGGCAGCCCGACGACGCTCGCCGTGCTCAAGACTTTCGGCGAATCGTTCGTCGATCTTCACGGCCCGCACGACCATCAGTCGCTCCTCTCCGCGGAGACCCAGCTCGACCTGCTCGATGCCTTCGCCGGCGCGGAGGCGACGCGCGCAAAATACGACGACGCCTGGCGCGCGCTTCAGCGACTCATCGCCGAGCACACCGCGCTCTCGACCAGCGAGGCCGCGCTCGAACGCGAGGTCGATTTGCTCCGGCATCAGGTCCACGAAATCGAAGCCGCGCGCCTGCGCCCGGAAGAGGAGGAGGAATTGCTCGGGCGCTACAGCGTGGCAGCGAACAGCCGGCGGCTGCTGGAACTCGCCACCCAGATCACCGGCCGGCTCTCCGATGCGGAGGACGCCGTGATGTTGCGGCTCGGCGAGATCGGAAAATATCTGCGCGATCTGGAGCGCGTCGATCCGTCGGCCTCGCGTTTCTCCGAGTCGCATCTGCGTGCCGTGACCGAACTGGAGGACCTCGCGCAATCGCTCCAGAGCTACGCGGAAGATCTCGACCTCGACCCCGCGCGGCTCGCGGAGATGGAGGAACGCGTCTCCCTTTGTGAAACGCTCAAACGCAAATACGGCGGAGACCTCGCCGAGGTGATCGCCTTCGGCGAAGCCGCCGCCGAACGCCTCCGGAAGATCGAGTCGCGCGGCGCGGAACTCGAACGGCTGGAGCGTGAAATCTCAGCCGCCCGCAAAGCCGTGGCCGAGGCCGGCGCTGCGCTTTCCAAAAAACGCGGCGCCACCGCGCCCAAGCTCGCGGCGGGAGTCACCGGGCACCTGCGCGATCTTGGCTTCAAGAAGTCCGCCTTCGCCGTGGCCCTCGCGCCGGAAGCGGCGCCGTCGAGCCATGGTCTGGAGAGCGTCGAGTTCCGCTTCGCGCCAAATCCCGGCGAGCCCGAGAAGCCGCTGAAAGCGATCGCCTCGAGCGGTGAAATCTCGCGCGTGATGCTCGCGGTGAAATCCTCCCTCGCCGCGCAGGATACCGTCTCGCTGCTCGTCTTCGACGAGATCGACGCCAACGTCGGCGGCGAAATCGCGCACGCCGTCGGCGCGAAGATGCAGTCGCTCGGCGAGAAACATCAGGTGCTCTGCATCAGCCACCTTCCCCAGGTCGCCGCACTCGCCGATGCCCAGTTCGTGGTCACCAAGGAGTTCACCAAGGACCGCACCATTTCCCGCCTGCGAAAAGTGGCCGGCCCCGAACGCATCGAGGAACTCGCCCGCATGCTCGGCGGGAAAGGCGAGTCCGCCGTCGCGCACGCCCGCACGCTGCTCGGAGCGCGGTAAGCTGCCGCGGCACAGCGAATCGCCCTAAAGCCCGCCCAAGCTTTTGAGCCGGGCCGCAGAGGCGGGCTGGGAGGTGCCTAGTTCCTGGGCGAAAAGGGAGACGCGGAATTCCTCCAGGAGCCAGCGGAATGGCTCACGCTGCGCTGCGGGCACGCGCTTTTCCCAATCGCGAAACGGCACGAGTTGCTTCGCCCGTTCGGCATCCTTGGCGGGATTGAGCGCAGCCCGCTCGGCGCGAATCTGGATCGCGCGGAGATAGCGGAGGAGATGGGGCAATTGGCGATGCGGCGTCCGCGCGAGGAAATCTGCGGGCACCAGCCGTTGCACGTCCTGCTCCATTGCAGGGTAGCGTTTCGGTGCGGCGAGCACGGCCTGCCGCAGCGCGAGGATTTGCCGGGTCCATTCGCCGAGCTGGTAGGTGAGCGCGGGTAGGTCGCGCCGGGCGGATTCGAGGAGTGCCTGGAAGCGCGCCGCGGTGAGCGGGAACATCGGACTGAGAGCGAGGGTGTGGTCGAGCAGGTGCTGGGAGGCGGACTTTTGCAAGAGCTCCGGGGAGACGAACGCCGTGGCGGGCGCTTGCAACTGCGCGCTCATTTGCTGAAGCGCGCTGTGAAAATGGGTCGTCTGTTTGGCAGGCGAGGGGAGGTGCTGGGCGAGGCCGCCGAGTTCCTTCCAGAGTTTGGCGAGATCGCGCGCCATCACGAGTTCGGCCAGCCGCCGTACGCCGGCCGCGGAGGCGCTTTCCGCCTCTTCGCGTTTGCGGAAGAGGCGCACGTCCACCGCATCGTCGCGCACCTCGAGTCCCGGATAGGCGAGCAGCGGCACGCCGCCGACTTCCTCCACGACGACGGACTCCGGCAGATCGCCGAACGACCACTCGGCCACCGCGCGGCGCTCCCAGTGGCGCGCCGCTTTCTCCCACGCGCCGGAGCGCACGTCGCGGCTTTCCACCACCGCTTGAATCGCCTCGAGATCCCGGCCCACGGCGACCGTCTTGTTTCCACGATCGATGACTTCCACGCGAGGCTGCAAATGCGCGGGCAGGCTCTGCGGCGGCCAATCCGCGGCGCGAATGTGGACGCGATATTTCTTCGTGAGGAAATCCGCGAGCGCGGTGAGAAAGTCCGCGCGCCCCGGCTGAAACTCGCCGGCGATCTCGCGGATTTTCGGTTCCAGCGGCATCAATGTTTTCCGCACCGTCTTCGGCAGCGCGCGCAGGAGCACGGCGATCTGCTCTTCGCGCAGACCGGGGACCATCCACTGGAGCTGGCCGCTGGTGAGATGCTCCGCGACGGGCAGCGGCACGCGGACGGTCACGCCGTCGGTTTCGTCGCCGGGTGTGTAGGCGTAGGTCACGGGCAGCGCCGTGTTGCCGATGGAGACGTGGTCGGGGAAGAGCGCGCGGTCGTAGGTGGTGTCGTCGTCGCCGATCAGATCGGTCTCCGTAGCGCAGAGGAAATCCGGGTCGCGACCGATGCGCTCGCGGACCAGCCGGTTGAGATCGTGGACCGAGGAGACGTTTGAGATTCGCGCGGCGTAGAATTGGTAGAGCGATTCATTGAGGTCGTGCGCCCGCCGGCTCCGCACGCGGGTCAGCGCGGTTTCGATCTTGTCGCAGACCTTTTGGTTCTCCTCGAAGAAGCGCAGTGGAATCCTCGCTTCCCGCGCAACGAGTGCGCCGCGAATGAAAAGCTCCGTGGCCTCGGCGGGCTCGATCCGTCCGTAATCGACCAGCCGCCGCGCGATCTCCAGCCCATGCACGAGCACGCGTTCGAGCGCCAGGACACGGCCGGCTTTCGCGCTCCAGTGCGGCTCGGTGTAGCGGTATTGGCAGAGGTGCGGGCCGAGCTCGATCACCCATTCCGGATTGATGCCCGCGGCGGTGCGCGCGAAGAGCTGCGAGGTCTCGACGATCTCGCCCGCGACGATCCACGGCGGCTGTTTCACTTTCGCCTCGGGCTTGTTCCCGCCGCCGACTTTGCGCGCCGGTCGGTCGTAGAGATTCGAGCCGGGGAAAAGTGTCACCAGCCTATTGCCCGAGGCCTTGTAGCTATTGCGCTCCTGCCGCTGCGCGATCTGCCCGAGCAAGCCGGTGAGCACCGCGCGATGGATCGCCGCGTAGCTGGCCTCGCCCGCTTTGCTGTCGCTGCGGCGTGGCGCTTCCTCCTCCACGGCGTCCGCGAGCTGGCGGTAAATGTCGCGCCATTCCCGCATCCGCGACGGCGAGAGGAAATTCGTTTTGCAAAAGCGCCGGAGCGCGTTGCCGCTGCCTTTCGTCTCCGGCTCGGGCGACGCGCGCCAGATATTGAGCAGGGTGAGGAAATCGGAATCCGGATCGGCGAATACGCGATGCGCCGCCGCGGCGGCTTCCTTCTGCTCCTCGGGACGTTCGCGCGGGTCGGGCACGCTCAGCCCCGCGGCGATGACGAGCATTTCCGGCAACGCCTTTTCCGCCCGTGCCTGGAGCAGCATGCGGCCGAGCGTGGGTTCGATCGGCAGGCGCGCGAGTTCGTGGCCGAGCGGGGTCAGTTCGTTGGTGTCGGTGAGCGCGCCGAGTTCGTGGAGCAGTGTGTAGCCGGCGCGGATTGCGGCGGCGACGGGCGGATTGAGAAAGGGGAACGTCTCGATCTCGCCGAGACGGAAGGCCTTCATCCGCAGGATGACTTCCGCGAGATTTGCGCGCTGGATTTCCGGCTGGGTGAAGCGTGGGCGCTTCTCGAAATCCTCCTGATCGTAGAGCCGGATGCAGATGCCGTCCTGCACGCGGCCCGCGCGGCCGGTGCGCTGATTGGCGCTGCTTTGTGAAATCTCTTCCACGGGCAGGCGCTTGGTGCGCGTGCGCGGATTGTAGCGGCTCATCCGCGAGAGCCCGGCATCGATGACGTAACGGATGCGCGGGAGCGTGAGCGAGGTCTCCGCGATGTTTGTCGCCACCACCACGCGTCGCCGCGGACCTGCCGCGAAGATGCGCTGCTGCTCGGCGGCGGGCATGCGTCCGAAGAGGCCGATCACTTCGATCCCCGCCCCGAGACTGCCCTCGAGCAGCTCGCGCGTTTCGCGGATGTCGCGCTCGGTGGGCATGAAGACGAGCACGTCGCCGAAGTCGGATTCGATCAAGGCGTCCTCGGTCGCGCGGACCGCGGCCTCGATGTGGCTGAGTTCGTCGGCGGCTTCTTCCGGGCGCGCGTGAGATTCGATCGGCGCGTAGCGAATCTCCACGGGCCAGAGCCGGCCCGAGACCTCGATGATCGGCGCGCCGCCGAAGGCCTGCGAAAATGCCTCGGTGTCGATCGTGGCCGAGGTGATGATCAGCTTCAGATCGCCGCGTTTCCGGAGCAGGCCCTGCAAGTAGCCGAGGAGGAAATCGATGTTCAGCGAACGCTCGTGCGCTTCGTCGAGGATCAGCGTCGAATAGGCGCGCAGCATCGGGTCGCTCTGGATCTCGGCGAGCAGGATGCCGTCGGTCATGAACTTGATCCGCGTGTCGCGTCCCGTGTCGTCGTTGAAGCGCATCTTGCAGCCGACCTCCCGTCCCCAGGTCACGCCGAGTTCTTCCGCCACGCGGCGGGAGACGCTCAGCGCCGCGACCCGCCGCGGCTGCGTGCAGCCGATCTTGCCGCGCTCGGCCAGTCCCGCGTCGAGGCACATCTTTGGAAGCTGCGTCGTTTTCCCCGAGCCCGTCTCCCCCGCCACGACCACGACCTGATGCGCGCGCATCGCTGCGAGGATTTCCTCGCGCCGGGTGCAGATCGGCAGGTCTTCGGGGTAACGAATCGGGGACATGGAGAGAAAAGAGGCGCCACGCTACACGCGAAGGCAACCCGGGAAAACGCCCCACGTCGGGCCGGCGGTGGTACGCAACGCGCTCTATGGCAATTATA
>JANOAZ010000182.1:0-27158 GCA_031411395.1 Chthoniobacteraceae bacterium | reverse complement strand
ACGCCAACGACACCCGCACGGTTGATACCCACATCCGGCGTTTGCGCGAAAAGCTCTGCTCTTCCGCAGACTGCATTGAGACGATTCGCGGCTTCGGCTACCGCGTGGCGGAGCCGGGACGCTAGGAATGAGCGGCTGGTTTTTTGCATTCCTCGCCGCCGCGCTCGGCCTCGCCTGGTGGTGGAGCGCACGCCGCCTGCGGAGCGATGGGGCGCAACTCGAGCGGGCACTGGACGAACTCGGCGAAGGGAAACGACCGGGAAGATTTGCTTTTCGTAGCGGTCGTTTCGATCAGCTCGCGCGCCGGCTGGAGCACCTGGCAGAGGTGCTCGATCGGTCCCGGCGCGATGTGGAGCGGAGCGAGGCGCAGCTCGATACCGTGCTGGCGAGCATGGAGGAGGGCGTGATGGTGGTGGATGCGCAGCATGTGTTGCGGCAGACGAACCCTTCGTTCCTGAAGTTTTTCGACCTGAAAACCGATCCGCGCGGCCAGACGGTGCTGCGCGCGCTGCGGGAGCCTGCGGTGGAGGAAATGATCGCGGCGGCGCTGGGGAGTGACGAAATCCAGACCGGCGAGGTGGCCTTCACGGGAATCAAGCCGGCCCGGCATTTTGCGCTGCAGGCCGTGCCGATGCGCGATGGAGAGGGACGCCCGGGCGTGGTGACGATCTTTCGCGATGTTTCGCGGCTCCGGCAACTCGAGGAGGTTCGGCGGGAATTCGTGGCGAATGTATCCCACGAGTTGCGCACCCCGCTCTCGATCTTCCACGGCTACGTGGAGAACCTGCTCGACGACCCCGGCATGCCCGCGAAGGCGCAACGGGAGATCTTCGAAATCCTCCGCAAGCACTCCCTCCGGCTGAATGCGCTGCTCGAGGATCTGCTCATCCTGGCGCGCCTGGAATCCCGGCAGGACACGCTTCGCCCCGAACCGATCCGGCTCGGGGAATTCGTCGCGAGCATCACCGGCGACTGGTCGAGCCGGATCGGAAACAAGGGGATCGAATTGGTTACGGACATTCCCGCGGATTTGCCCGTGCTGCCCGCCGATCCGATGCGGCTCGAACAGGTCGTGAGCAATCTGCTGGAGAATGCGACGAAGTACACCGAGAAGGGCGGACGCATTGCGATCGCCGCTGCGGTGGCTGGCAGGGCGATCGAGGTGCGAGTGGAAGATTCGGGGATCGGCATACCACCGGCCGATCTGCCGCACGTATTCGAGCGCTTCTACCGCGCGGATAAAGCACGCACCCGCGGACAGGGCGGCACGGGCCTGGGACTCTCGATCGTCAAACACATCGTCCAGGCGCACGGCGGGACGGTGCAGGCGGCGAGCACCTACGGAAAGGGAACGGTGATCACTTTCCGGCTGCCGCTTCCGGAAGCGTCATGATCCCGTTGTCTTCATCGCGGTGCGCGGACGCCGTCGCGAGCAACTCGGGCGAGGCGACGAAATCGGTGAGCAGCTCGATGCGCCCATCCACGTGCTCGAGGAGCGCGGACATGCTCTCGACCCAGTCGCCGGAGTTGTAATAGGTCACGCCATCGAGGTCCCGGATGGCCGGCGAATGGATGTGCCCGCAGACGACTCCGTCCACCTTGTCTTCGCGGGAGAATCGGACGATGCCCTCTTCGAATTTCCCGATGTAGCTCACCGCGTCCTTCACGCTCTTTTTCACATAAGCGCTGAGCGACCAGTATTCGCGTCCGAACAGGCGGCGCAGGGTGTTGATCGGGCGATTGAGCCGGAGGAGCAGCGAGTAACCCACATCGCCGACGTAGGCGAGCCACTTGATATTTTGGATCACCGCGTCGAGCTCGTGGCCGTGGATGACGAGCAGCCGGCGGCCATCCGCAGTCTCGTGGATCGCGCGCGGCTCGATGGTCACAGCGCCGAAGTCGCCGAGGAATCCGGAAACGAATTCATCGTGGTTGCCGGGGATGTAGATGATGCGCGTTCCTTTGCGACCGGCCCGGAGAAGTTTCTGAAGGACGTCGTTGTGGGCCTGCGGCCAGTAGATGCCGCGCCGGAGGGCCCAGATATCGATGAGGTCGCCGACGACATAGAGGGTCTCAAATTCGTACTCGCGCAGAAACTCCAGGAGGCGCTCGGCCTGGCTGCCTCGCGTGCCGAGGTGGACGTCGGAAATCCAGCCGGTGCGATAACGTTTCATGGGAGGTATAGAGCGGAGCGCTGCGCGGAAAGTCAAAGTCCGACCCGCAGCTCGGAGGCGAATTCACGACGTTGTAACATGGCCGCCGCCCAAGGCGCACATGCTGCTGATAGTTTAGAGCTGTGAAATCAAACATCTGGGATGTCACCAGCGGAAGCGCCGGCCTGAAGCGGCGCGAAACGCCGACGCGCAAGACCGTGGACGAGATTTTGCGTGCGGCCTACCGACTCCACACTCGAGATCTCTCGACCCGGCGCGCGGTCAGGCGGGTCCTCGGCTGAATACCGGACACAGGCGGGGTGGTTAACCCAAATGTCACAATAAGGCGATTGACGTGAAATCCTCATTTCTCAAGCTGTCGGGCACCCGCCGTGAAGTCCGAGCCGAAGCCCAAGAACGCCGCTGCCCTGCCGATCAAACCGGTCGCTGAAGAACTCGCGTTTTTGCGCAAGAGTTTCAAGGAACTGGTGTCCGCCTACTCCACGCAGATCGAAGCGGAAATCGCGCAGCTTCAGATCGTCATCGCGGCGGAGACCGATCCGAAGAAGAAGTTTCCCGCGAGCCGGGTCGCCGACTTGCGCGACATGCTCATGCTGCTTCGCAGTTTTGACATCAAGCCCGCGCGGGGACGCCGGCGCGATCTCAAGAAGGTGGAAGGTCTGGTGAAGGATCTGCGCGACATCTCCGAACGCTGGGCGTAGCGGGCACCGAATGGGCGGAACGAGAATCCGCTTTTCACCCGGCGGAGTTTTCCTAGGCTCTGCGCCCCTCATGAAAACTTTCAAAGTCGCAGTGCTCGCCGGAGATGGAATCGGACCCGAAGTCATGGCTGAAGCGCGGCGCGTCCTCGCGGTCGTCCAGGGCAAGTTCGGCTTCGGCCTGGAGTTTACCGAAGCCCACGTCGGCGGCATCGCGATCGATGTCTGCGGTGAAGCGCTGCCTGCGGAAACTCTGCGGATTTGCGGGGAAAGCGACGCGATTCTCTTCGGGTCGGTCGGCGGTCCCAAGTGGGAGTCGCTGCCGCCGAATCAACAGCCGGAGCGCGCGGCGCTCCTCCCATTGCGCAAACATTTTGCCCTCTTTGCCAACCTCCGACCGGCGGTCTGCTTTCCCAACCTCACCCACGCGTCCCCGATCAAGGAATCGATCATCGCCGGAGGCTTCGATGTCCTCTGCGTGCGCGAGTTGACCGGCGGCCTGTACTTTGGCCAGCCGAAGGGCCGGCACGAAGAGAACGGCGAAACCGTGGCGATCGACACGATGATCTATCGTCGCAGCGAGATCGAGCGCATCGCCCACGTCGCCTTCAAGGCCGCCCAGGGCCGGGGCAAACGCCTCACTTCCATCGACAAGGCCAACGTCCTGGAAAACGGCGTCCTCTGGCGCCAGACGGTGAACGAAATCGCGAAGCAATACCCGGACGTGCAACTCAGCCACCTCTACGTGGACAACGCCGCGATGCAGCTCATTAAGAACCCAAAAGGCTTCGACGTGGTGCTCGCGGAAAATCTCTTTGGCGACATTCTCAGCGACGAAATGGCGATGATCGCCGGTTCCCTCGGGATGCTGCCGAGTGCTTCGCTCGGGGTGAAGGAAACGCCCACCGGCCGCTTCGGGCTTTTCGAACCCAGCGGCGGAACCGCGCCCGATATCGCCGGCAAAGGCATTGCCAATCCCATCGCCCAAATCCTCTCCGCCGCGATGATGCTCCGCTACAGCTTCAGCGAAGACGCCGCCGCCGACGCCATCGACACAGCGGTCCGCAAGGTGATCGACGACGGCCTGCGCACCGGCGACATCTGGAGCGAAGGCACGCAGCGCGTGGGCACGGCCGAGATGGGCGCGGCGATCGCCGCGGCGATTTAGACGACCGCGTTTTTCGCGGCGGCCACCTGGAATTCGCGGTTGAGGCGGGCGATCACGGCGACGGGAATTTCGGCGGGGCAGACGGCTTCGCACTCGTAGTAGTTCGAGCAGTTGCCGAAGCCTTCCTCGTCCATCGTGCGCACCATCTTCAATGCCCGCGACGTCCGCTCCGCCTGGCCCTGCGGCAGCAAGGCGAGGTGCGACACTTTCGCGCCGACGAAGAGCATCGCGCTCGCATTCGGACATGCGGCCACGCACGCGCCACAGCCGATGCAGGCCGCGGCTTCCATGGCGAGGTCCGCGGTGAACTTGGGAATCGGGACCGAGTTCCCATCAGGCGCGGAACCGGCGCGCGCGGTGATGAAGCCGCCGGCTTGCTGGATGCGCTCGAAGGCGCTGCGATCGACGATGAGATCGCGGACGATCGGGAACGGACGCGCGCGGAACGGCTCGACGTAGATCGTCTGGCCGTCCTTGAACTTGCGCATGTAGAGCTGGCAGGTAGTGGTCTCGCTCGGGCCGTGCGCGACGCCGTTGATGGTCAGCGAACAAGTGCCGCAGATGCCTTCGCGGCAATCGTGATCGAACGCGATCGGCTCATCACCCTTGCCTTGGAGGTCTTCGTTGACGATGTCGAGCATCTCGAGGAACGACGCGTCCTCGGGAATATTGCGCGCTTCAATATCGACGAGCTTCCCGTCCGTTTTCGCGTTCTTCTGGCGCCAGACTTTGAGTTTGAGATTCATGCGGAGAATTACTTGTAGCTGCGCACCGAGGGATGGACTTCCTCAAAGACAAGCGGCTCGACGTTGCGGATGGGCTTCTGGCCTTCGCCGGCAAACCCCCATGCGGCGACGTGTTGGAAGTTCTCATCGTCGCGCTTGGCCTCGCCATCGGGATACTGGTGCTCCTCGCGGAAGTGGCCACCGCAGCTTTCGCGGCGTTCGAGCGCGTCGAGGCAGAGCAGTTCGCCGAACTCGAGGAAGTCGGCGACGCGCCCGGCTTTCTCGAGAGCGACGTTGAGCGCTTCGCCTTCGCCGGGGACGTTTACATTTTTCCAGAACTCCTCGCGCAGCGGCGGGATCTGGGCGAGCGCGCGCTGGAGGCTCTTTTCGCTGCGCGCCATGCCGCAGTAGTCCCACATGATGCGGCCAAGCTCGCGGTGGAAGTGATCGACGCTCCGGCGGCCCTTGATGCCGAGCAGCCTGTCCGTCGTCGCGCGGACGGCGGCTTCGGTTTGCTTGAATTCCGGACGGTCGGTGGTGGGGCGTTTGCCGATCTCCGGCGCGAGGTAGTTGCCGATCGTGTAGGGGAGCACGAAGTAGCCGTCGGCCAGCCCCTGCATGAGCGCGCTGGCGCCGAGGCGGTTGGCGCCGTGGTCGCTGAAGTTGGCTTCGCCGAGCACGAAGAGGCCGGGCACGTTCGACATGAGGTCGTAGTCCACCCACAGGCCGCCCATGGTGTAATGCACGGCGGGATAGATGCGCATCGGCATCTGGTAGGCGTTCTCGTTGGTGATCTGCTCGTAGATCTCGAAGAGGTTGCCGTAGCGCTCGCGGATCGTGGGCTCGCCGAGGCGTTTGATGGCGTCCGCGAAGTCGAGATAGACGCCGAGCCCGCCGGGACCGACCCCGCGGCCGTCGTCGCAGGCTTCCTTTGCGGAACGCGAGGAGATGTCGCGCGGGGCGAGGTTGCCGAAGCTCGGATATTTCCGCTCGAGATAATAGTCGCGTTCGTCCTCGGGGATTTGCGCCGGCGGACGGTTGTCGCCTTTCTTTTTTGGAACCCAGACGCGTCCGTCGTTGCGGAGCGACTCGGACATGAGCGTGAGCTTGGACTGATATTCGCCGGCGACCGGGATGCACGTCGGGTGAATCTGCGTGTAGCAGGGATTCGCCATCAGCGCGCCGCGCTTATAGGCGCGCCAGCTCGCGGTGACGTTGCAGCCTTTGGCGTTGGTCGAGAGGTAGAAGACATTCCCGTAGCCGCCGGTCGCGACGATCACGGCATCGGCGGCGTGCGAGGTGATCGCGCCGGTGACCATGTCGCGCACGACGATGCCCTTGGCGTGGCCATCGACGAGCACCACATCGAGCATCTCGGTGCGCGGGAACATCTGGACGGTCTTCTCGGCGATCTGGCGGCAGAGCGCCGAATAGGCGCCGAGCAGGAGCTGCTGCCCGGTCTGGCCGCGGGCGTAAAAGGTCCGTGAGACCTGCGCGCCGCCGAAGCTGCGATTGGCGAGCAGGCCCCCGTATTCGCGGGCGAACGGAACGCCCTGCGCGACGCACTGGTCGATAATCGCCGCGCTGACTTCCGCGAGCCGATACACATTGGCCTCCCGCGAACGGAAGTCACCGCCCTTGATCGTGTCGTAAAAGAGGCGCTGCACGGAGTCGCCGTCGTTCTGATAGTTCTTCGCCGCGTTGATCCCGCCCTGCGCGGCGATCGAGTGTGCCCGGCGCGGCGAGTCCTGATAACAGAAGCACTTCACCTTGTAACCCATCTCCCCGAGCGAGGCCGCGGCGCTCGCCCCGGCGAGGCCAGAGCCGACGACGATAATCTCGTACTTCCGCCGGTTTGCGGGATTGATCAGCTTCGATTCGAATTTGTGTTTCTCCCACTTCTTCTCGAGCGGGCCAGATGGAGTCCTGGAATTGAGAACCGAGGTGGCGGCGGCAACGGCCGGTGACGAAAGGATTGGTGAGGCGCTCATTATTTCACGACTCCAGCAAGCACCGCGACGGGGATGGAAATGTAACCGAGGAAGATCAGCCAGGAGAGCGCCTGCCCCGTTTTGATCCAGCATGGGGCCAGCTTCGCACTGCTCAGGCCGAGGGTTTGAAAGAGGCTCTGGAAGCCGTGGTTGAGATGCACGGAGAGGAGGCCGACGCCCACGATGTAGAAGGCCGTGGCGGCCTTGTTGCCAAAGCCGAGGATCATCATGCGATAGACATCGTGGCGGCCTTCCGCGTCGTGGAGGGCGGCAAAGCTGCGGTCGATATTGTGGGTCGTGAAATGCATGAGATGGAAGATCACGAAGCAAAGCACCGTGATGCCGCTGAGCAGCATCCAGCGCGCGGCAAGCGTGGAGCGCACCCGCTTTGTCACGGCATAGCGCGCCGGCCGCGCCGCGCGATTCTGGATGCGGAGCTGCACGGTCGCCACGATGTGGACGACGAACATGACCAGCAGCCCGAGCCGAATGGCCCAGAGTAATTCGCCGAGTCCCCGCAAGAAGGCGCCGTAGCGATTGATCGGCTCCGGCCCGAGGAAGATTTGGAGATTTCCCACGAGATGGCCGACGACGAAACCGAAGAGCACCAGCCCTGTAACGGCGACGGTCCACTTTCGACCGATGGAGGAGGTGAAGAAGGAGGTGATGGCGTTCAAATCAGAAGATCAAGGTAGCAGCAAGGCCGGGTCCGTTCCTCCCCGGTGTTCGATGCAGCGGGTCCGCGGAATGAAGGCCGCCTGTCCCACGCATTCACGCGTCCGGAAACTCCTCCGGGCTAAGCCCCAGGGCGACGATGGAACATGCGACCACCGTCCTCAATCGAAGGTCCGCCGCCGCTTCGATGAGATCATCGCTTTCCGATCCTGGATTGAGCCAGACCTCACGCGGCTGCTTCGCGGCAATATCGGGGAGCAATTTCAAACCAATGGCCGGTGGAACGTAGAGGCTGACAAAATCGACGGGCGAAGGGAGTTCTTTCAAACTCGGATACGCCTTGAGGCCTTCGATGGTTGCCTCTTTCGGATTGATCGGAAACACCGTGTACCCGCTCTCGATATATGCGCGCACCGCCTTGTTCCCGTATTTGCGCCGGTCATGGGAAGCGCCGATTACTGCAACGGAAGGGTCTGACATGGAGGAAAAAGGATTCCTAAATGTCCGGCACCCGTGTGCAAAGCCCGAATTCGCGCCGATCGCGAAATCCCGAAGACCGGTCAGCTTCCGCGCGCGGGTCTTTCGTCGCCGGGGAGCATCTCCTGCCAGGTCCGGAAGATCTGATTCATGGTCCGCATCGCGGCGGACGCCCTGAGGAATCGCTCGTCGGCTCGAACGAGCACCTGCGCTGTCCATCGAAACCGAGCATCATGCCACCCCAGTGCGACAGCCCGAAACTCGCCGCAACTTCGCTCCTATTGCCGATTGAAATCCCGATCACCGCCTTCTAGCATCCGCGCTTCCGCAACCGTATGAAACGCACCGCTGCCCTCTTCAACCTCCTCTTTATCACCATTCTCGCCGCCACTGCGCTCGCGCAGGATGAGATAAAGGTCGGCGAATTCGCCGCGCTCACCGGCGGCAGCGCGAGCTTCGGCCAGTCGTCGCATAAAGGCACATTGCTTGGGATCGAAGAGATCAACGCGTCGGGTGGTGTGCTCGGCAAAAAGCTGAAGCTGATCACCGAAGACGATCAATCCGCCGCCGGGCAGCCGGCGACGATCGTGCGCAAGCTCATTTCCCAGGACAAAGTGGTGGCCGTGCTCGGCGAGGTGCGCTCCTCGGCGACGATCGAGGCCGCGCCGATCTGCCAGCAGAACAAGATCCCGCTCATCTCGCCGGCGGCGACGAATCCCAAAGTGACCGAAGTCGGCGACTACATTTCGCGGATTTGTTTCATCGATCCATTCCAAGGCACCGTGATGGCGAAGTTCGCACTCGCGAAGGGCTGGAAGAAGGTCGCGGTGCTCACGGACGTGAAGCAGGACTACTCGGTGGGCCTCGCGGAGTTTTTCAAGAAGGGGTTCACAGCCGGGGGCGGAGAAATCGTGAAGGAGCAGAAGTATTCGACCGGCGACAAGGATTTCAAACCGCAGCTCACTTCACTCAAAGCGACGAAGCCGGACGCCATCTTCCTGCCGGGCTACTACGGCGAGGTGGCGCTGATCGGGAAACAAGCCCGCCTGCTCGGGATCAAGGTGCCCCTGCTCGGTGGCGACGGCTGGGTCGGGGATTCATTGCTGAAGGTTGCGGGCAATTCGCTCGACGGCTCATTTTTCTCCTGCCACTTCAGCGCCGATGACAAGAGTCCTGCGGTGCAGGAGTTCGTGAAGAAGTACAAGGCAAAGTACAACGGGGAAACGCCGGACGATATGGCGGCGCTCGGTTACGACAGCGCGATGATCCTCGCCGAGGCGATCAAACGCGCGGGCACGACGGACGGCGAGAAGCTGAAAACGGCGATCGCCGCGACGAAGGAACACAAGGGAATCACGGGGGTGATCACCCTCGACGCGCAGCGCAACGCGCAGAAGCCGGCAGTGATCCTGACGATCGGCGGCGGCGGATTTCAGTTCGTACAGACTGTCGCTCCGTAATCCTGCGGCGACGTTGAAGGGAACGCCGCGCGCATGGCCGACAAGCTCCTCGAATTCCTCCAACAGCTCATCAACGGGCTTTCGCAGGGTTCGATCTACGCGCTCATCGCGCTCGGCTACACGATGGTCTTCGGGGTGCTGCGATTCATCAATTTCGCACACGGCGACGTGTACATGCTCGGGGCCTTCGTCGGCTTTTACCTCGGGCCGAAGACGCTGAAGCTCGTCGGCGGCCAGCCCGGCTATCTCGGGATGACCGCGGTGTTGCTCCTCTCCATGGCGCTGTGCGCGATCATCGGCATCGTCATCGAAAAGCTCTGCTACCGGCCACTCCGCGAACGCCCCAAGCTAACCGTGCTCATCACTGCGATCGGCGTGTCCTTGTTCCTCGAAAATGGCGGTCAGTTTGCGTTTGGCGCGGACCCGAAGTCGTTTCCCGAAATCATCACCGACCGCGCGATCGAGATCCCCGAGTCATGGGGAAAAATCTCCGGGCTCACCCTCACGATCAGCCAGGTGCTCGTGATCGTCGTGACCTTGCTGCTGCTTTTCGTGCTGCGGCACATCGTCCTGAAGACCAGGATGGGGATGGCGATGCGAGCGCTGAGCTTTAATCCCGTGGCCGCCCAGCTCATGGGAATCAACATCGACGTGGTCATCTCGTTTACCTTCGGCCTCGGCTCGGCGCTCGCGGGCGCAGCGGGCATCCTCACTTCCATCCAGCAGCCCTCGATCGATCCGCTGATGGGGGTGAATGCGGGGCTGAAAGCGTTTGTCGCCGCGGTGCTCGGCGGCATCGGGAATCTGCCCGGTGCGGCGCTCGGCGGGATCCTCATCGGACTCGTCGAAGCGCTGGTCGTGGGATACGTGAACCCGACCTACCGCGACCCGATTGTTTTTGGGGTGCTGATTCTCATCCTGCTGGTGAAGCCCACCGGCCTTCTCGGGGCGAGTGAAAGGGAGAAAGTCTGATGATCGCCCGCTCTTCGCTCATCTTCATCGCCATCCTCGCGGCCTGCGGCGTCGCTTCGCCCTTCGTCGGCGGGATCAATCCGTACTACTACGACATCCTCCTCGGCATCGGGATCAACATCATCCTCGCCGCCGGCCTCAACCTCGTGAACGGCTACACCGGCCAGTTTTCCCTCGGCCACGCCGGCTTCATGGCAGCCGGGGCGTATGCGAGTTCCTATCTCACGCTGCTTTACGGTTATTCGCTGGGTGCAGGGAAGCTGGGGACGACGACCATCTTCGTGCTGGCGCTGCTCGCCGGCGGGCTGGCGGCGGCGCTCGCGGGGCTGCTCGTCGGCGTGCCCTCGCTGCGCTTAAAGGGCGACTACCTTGCAATCGTGACCCTTGGCTTCAACGAAATCATCAAGGGCGTCATCCAGAATGCGGACCCGCTCGGCGCGCAACGCGGCCTCGGCGGGATGGTCCAGCACACGAACTTCTTTTGGACCTTCGCGTTCGCCGCACTCACCGTCTACGTCGTGGTCAGCCTCGTGAATTCAACCTACGGCCGTGGTTTCCTCGCAGTGCGCGACGACGAAATCGCCGCCGAGGCGATGGGGATCAACACGACCAAGTACAAAGTGCTCGCCTTCGTGCTCGGCGCCTTCTTCGCCGGGATCGCCGGGGGGCTCTACGCGCACTTCAAGCAGTTCATCCACCCGGAAGGGTTCAACTTCATGAAGTCGGTGGACGTCGTGGTGATGGTCATCCTCGGCGGCATGGGCAGCACGGCGGGCGTGTGCATCGCCGCCGCGCTGCTGACGATCCTGCCGGAATTACTCCGCTACGTGGCGCGTATCGAGGCCCTGCCCGAATGGCTGCGGCAGATCGCGGAAAACCGCATGATTCTCTACTCGCTGCTCCTCATCGTGCTGATGCTCACGCGCCCGCAGGGGCTCTTCGGCGCGGTGAACCTCAAACGCAAGAAAGCCTGAGCCAGTGGATCGACACCTAACTACAGGTCGAAAGAGAAACCGCGGATCACGCGGATTACCCGGATTGACGCGGATTATTGAAAATCTGATCCGCGTCATCCGCGCAAATTCGCGTCATCCGCGGTCCTTTTTGGTTCCCGTTTCACCCTTCAAGACTGATTCACGAAATGACTGGGCCGCTGCTTGATCTCGACAACGTGACGATGCAATTCGGCGGGCTGAAGTGCGTCTGCGAACTCTCCATTCAAATCCACGAAGGCGAACTCGTCGGCCTCATCGGCCCCAACGGCGCGGGTAAAACCACGGTCTTCAACATGATCACCGGCGTTTACGAGCCGACTTTGGGCAAGATCGCGTTTGCGGGCAAATCGGTGATCGGCCATCGCCCGTATCGGATCACGGGCCGCGGCATCGCGCGCACCTTCCAGAATATCCGGCTCTTCAATTCCCTCACCGTCTTCGACAACGTGCGGACGGCCTGCAACATGCACCTTCGGCACGGCATCTCGCACGCGCTCCTGCGCGGACCGAAATTCTCCGGCGAAGAGAGCGAGATCGACGCGAAGGTGATGGAGTTGCTCGAAATCTTCGGCCTCGCCGCCGAGCGCGATGTGTCGTGCAAAAGCCTTCCATACGGCGACCAGCGTCGCCTCGAGATCGTCCGCGCCCTCGCCACGCGGCCCAAGCTGCTCCTCCTCGACGAGCCCGCCGCAGGCATGAATCCCACGGAGAAAATCGAGCTGATGAAGCTGATCCGTTTTACGCAGGAAAAGTTCGGCCTCGCCGTCCTCCTCGTGGAGCACGACATGAAAGTGGTCATGGGCATCTGCGAACGCATCAACGTGCTCGACTACGGCCGCAAGATCGCCGAAGGCACGCCGGCGCAAATCAAGGCCGATCCCAAGGTGATCGCGGCGTATCTTGGCAAGGAGGTCGAAGAAAATGACCAATGAGCCAATGGCCAATGACCAATTGGCCGTCCCTTCCCATTCCCGCCGCGCGACAGCGCGCCGACCATTGGTCATTGGTCATTCTCCATTGGTCATTTTTCCCCATGCTTGAGATCAAAGACCTCGTGGTGAACTACGGATCGATTGCCGCGCTGCACGGCATCTCGCTGCGTGCGGAGAAAGGGAGCATCGTCACCCTCGTGGGAGCGAATGGCGCGGGGAAGACGACGACCCTGCGGACGATCTCGGGCATCGTGAAGGCAAAATCCGGGACGATCACTTTCGATGGCGAAGAGATTACCAACGAACCGCCGCACGAGATCGTTGAGCGGGGCCTCGCGCAATCGCCCGAGGGGCGCATGGTTTTTGCCAATCTCACCGTCATGGAGAACCTGCGGATGGGCGCCTATCTGCGGCGCGATAAGGCGGGGATCGCCAAGGATTTCGATTATGTCTTCGGGATTTTTCCCCGGCTGAAAGAGCGCGAGAAGCAGACCGCCGGGACCCTGAGCGGCGGCGAGCAGCAGATGCTGGCGATCGGGCGTTCGCTGATGAGCAAACCCAAGTGCCTGATGCTCGATGAACCTTCGCTGGGCATCGCGCCGCTGCTGGTGAAGACGATTTTCGAGAAGGTCGTGGAGATCAACCGCGAGTTGGGCATCACGATCCTGCTCGTCGAACAAAACGCGAACCTTGCGCTCGAGGTCTCCCACTACGGCTACGTGCTGGAAACCGGGCGGATCATTCTGGAAGACAAAACCGACGCGCTGCGGGAAAACGCGCAGGTGCGGGCGGCGTATCTCGGAGGTGAGTAGAGCGAAGCGGCGAGAGGCCTGACGCGACGCCTCGGTGCGCCAATTTCCGCGCAATTTCCGCCAATCGCGGTGGGGCGGGGCGTTCGAGGGATGACCAGATTGGGGGCGTCGAAAGCTCCAACCCTCAACTCACCCGCATATGAATCCTTACCTCTGGGCACTCGTCGGTTTCCTCCTCGCCATGGGCGTCGCTTCCATCATCGGCTATTTCGTCTCGCACTCGGCGTAGGCGGATCTACCCGCGGGCTTGGAAAAAACAAACGCGGGGCTGTGAGGCCCCGCGTTAGTATCCACTCTGGAGTCGAAGCTCAGAAGGGGATGTCGTCCTCCGGCGCATCGAGGTCCGGATCGGCGGGGGCGCGCTTTGGCGGGGGAGCCGCTTTTCCTGGCGCGGGGCGCTGCGGACGGTCTTCACCTCCCGATTCGCCACCGCCACCACCACCACCACCACCACCACCACCACCTTCGCGGCCGCCGAGGAATTCAAAAGTCTCGCCGACAACCTTGAGTTTGGTCTTTTTTTGACCGCTCGTCTTGTCATCCCATGAATCGAGCTTGAGACGACCTTCGACGTAAATCGGCTTTCCCTTCTTGAAGTACTCACCGACGACCTCCGCCTTTCGGCCAAACATTTCGATGTCGATGAAGGTGACCTCTTCCTGCTTTTCGCCCGCTTCGTTCGACCAGACGCGATTCACAGCGATCCCAAAGTGGGCGATCGCCATGCCTTTGGGCGTGTACTTGATTTCGGGATCCCGGGTCAGGTTCCCCATGAGCATCACCTTGTTGAGATTGGGCATGGTTCGCGAAGGTCAGGAAGTTGACCGGGATCAGGCGGCTTTCGCGGCGGCTTCGGGCTTCTTGGGCGCGAGTTTCTGGAAATGCTGGCGGTAAACTTCCGTGTCGAGCGTGAAGCGCGCGCGGAGCTTGTCGATGACCTGTGGCTCGGCCTGAAAGATGAAGTTCACGTAGAGACCGGCATCGAGGGGACCGGCGACGTAGCTGAACTGGCGGCGGTCCATCTTCTGGACCTGCTCGATGCGGGCGCCATCTTTTTTGAAGTCGCCTTCGAGACGCTCGATGACTTCCTTGGCGCCTTCTTCAGTTCCTTTGATATTGAGGACGAGGAGTCCTTCGTAACGGTTTTTCATGGTTGGTAGGTGGGGTGTTTTGGTCAGTTAAATTGGTTCATCGCCGCGTCGAGCCCGCGGGTTTGGGCGAATTCGATGGCTTCCTCAGCGCGGGTCAGACTCTGCGTCAGCGGCTCGCGTTCGTCCAAGGCAAATCGCCCCAGCACGTGGTCCACGGTGCCGCCCGTCGCGCTTCCTATCCCGATCCGGAGCCGCGGCACGGTCGGGGTGCCGAGGTGCTCGATCACGGACTGGAGGCCGTTGTGGCCGCCGCTCGATCCGCTCGGTCGAAAACGCAGCTTGCCGAGAGGCAGTGCGAAATCGTCGAGCACGATGAGGACTTGGGCCGGCTCGATCTTATAGAAGTCCGCGACGGCCCGGACGGACTGGCCGCTGAGGTTCATGTATGTGAGCGGCTTGCAGAGGTGGACGGCCCCCGCCCGGGCCACGTCGGCCTGCCAGCGGCGCTCGCGGCGCCATTCCGCGCGGTCGCGGGCGGCGAGACGATCGACGAGCAGGAAGCCGACATTGTGGCGGGTGTCCGCATATTCGCGTCCGGGATTGCCGAGGCCGACGATGAGGCGAAAGAAGGGCAGCTCGGGCATGGGAATGCAGCGGCCCCGGCTTTCGGCTCGCGGCGATTACTTCTTTCCTGCCTCCGGCTTGGCGCCAGCGGCGGCGGGAGCGCCCTCTTCTTTCTTTTCCTTGAGCACTTCGGGCTCGGCCACCACGGCGGCAGCGACGGGCTCGATTTCCACCTTGGGAGCGGCGACGCGCACGACGGTCAAGTCGCCATCTGCCTTTGCAACGACGCCTTCGGGAAGCTGGATCTGTTTGACGTGGATCGCGTCGCCGACGTTGAGTTCGGAGACGTCGATGCGGATGACTTCCGGCAGGTCCTTCGGCAGACACTCGACTTCGAGGGCGTGCATGGAGATTTCGAGAATGCCGCCGAAGTTCTTCACCCCGGATGGTTCGCCAATGGTCAGGACCGGGATTTCCGCGTGCAATTTCTCGTCGGCCTTGACGGCGTGGAAGTCCACGTGGAGCACGGTCCGCTTGATGGGGTGATGCTGCACCTCCTGGATGAGCGCGAGCCGGTTGGTCTTGTTGCCGCCATCGTTGATCTCGAGATCGACTAGCAGATGCTCGCTGGACGCGTGGGAGAGGAGATTGTGGATCTCACGGGCATTGACCGAGAGCGGCTGGGGTGCATCCTTGCCGCCGTAAACGACGGCGGGGACGAAGCCCTGCTTTTTGATTTCGTTGACTGCAGAACGCCCGATGCCGGTGCGGGTCTGCGCGGATATTTTCTGTTGCTTGGCCATGGTTTTGGTTGTGTGGGATTTTAGACTTTGAAAAGGGAGCTGACGCTTTCGTCGTCGTGGATGCGCTTGATGCCTTCGCCGAGCAGTTCGGCAATGCAGAGGGTGGTGATGGGGAAACCATCGCCGCTCCGCACCGGCACGCTGTTGGTGGTGATGAGCTCGGTGATGACGGACTTTTTCAACCGCTCAATCGCGAGATCGGAAAGGACGGCGTGCGAGACGCACGCCATGATGTCCAGCGCTCCACGCTCTTTGAGAATCCGGGCCGCGCTCGAAAGCGTGCCGGCGGTCTCGGTAAGGTCGTCGACAAGGATCACATTGCGGCCCTCGACTTCGCCGATCACGTTGAGCGCCTCGATCTCCGTCGCGCTCTTGCGCCGCTTGGCCACGATCGCGAGGCTCGCCCCGAGAGCTCCGGAGTAGGCGGATGCCATCTTTAGCCCACCCACGTCGGGCGAGACCACGACGGGGTTGTCGATCCCCTTTGACCGCAAATACCTGATGATGACGGGTGCGGCAAAAAGATGGTCCACCGGGATATCGAAAAACCCCGCGACCTGCTGGGCGTGGAGATCCATGGTGAGCACCCGATCGACGCCCGCCGCGGTGAGCAGGTTCGCCACGAGCTTGGCGGTAATGGGCACGCGGGGTTGATCCTTCCGATCCTGACGCGCATAGCCGAAAAACGGGAGCACCGCGGTGATCCGCGCTGCGCTCGCCCGGCGAGCCGCATCCACCATGATGAGCAGCTCCATCAGGTTTTGATTCGTCGGCGGACAGGTCGGCTGGACGAAGAAGACGTCCCGGCCGCGGATATTTTCATCAATTTTGACGAAGGTCTCGCCGTCTGGGAACGAAGTTACCGTGGCTTCTCCGAGCGGTACACCGATTGAGGCACAAATCCGCTGCGCGAGCTGGCGGTGAGCCGAGCCGCAAAAGATTTTCATCTCTGTCTGAGAGCGGAACATTGCTGGGAAAAAAGGGAGGGCGACTCTAAGGGGCCTTTTCCCAAAGACAAACGGAAAATAAGGCGCTCCTCTGGCTGGCGGAAGTGAGGGAACTCGTAGGCTTCGTTGCTCCAGGCGCGGCGCGACGGCGGGCGAAATTTCGAGGTGCATCGAAGACGCATGGAAACGCTTCGCTGAAGCCATGATGCCACCGTCGATGGTTGCTCTGGCCTCCCGCTCCTCAAAGAAACGCCCGGAGTGACGTAGTGCCCCAGCGTCCGGCATATCCTGCGCCAGCACCGGGGAACCCCCGCATTATTTCAAAAAAACCCTTTACACCCATTTTCGGAATCCCTAGCTCTGTCCCCCAGCGAGCAACCAACCTCGCGAAAAACCCAATAAACCAAGGATAAACAACTCAATGAAAAAAATCGCATACAGCATTCTCGCATGCCTCGCGGTGGCCAGCAGCGCCGTCGCCGGTAAAGAGATCAAGGAATACAAAGAGCCAGTCGTGGAGCCCTGCTTCAAGGACACCGAGCTCCAACTCGACCTGTTCGGCAGCTACACCGACACCCAGGGTGGCGGTCACTCCGACGGATTCGGCGGCGGTCTCGGGATCAACTACTTCTTCATGCGCTACGTCGGCATCGGCGTTGATGGCAACATCTTCGACGCAGGCGTGAACGGCCTGTGGCAGTTCTCCGGCAGCCTCATCGCCCGGTTCCCGGTCGAACTCGGCGGCCTCTGCCTCGCTCCGTATATCTTCGGCGGCGGCGGCTATCAGGTGAACGGCAGCGATGCCGGCACCGTCCACGCCGGCGGCGGCCTGGAGTTCCGCGTTGTGCCTGAGAAGCTCGGGATCTATGCGGAAGGCCGCTACACTTGGGTCGGTGGTCCTGATGACTACGCCCAGGCGCGCGTCGGTGTCCGCGTTGTGTTCTAAGCGAGCTTAGAAGATCAGAAATCACAGAGCGCCGGAGTCGAAAGACTCCGGCGCTTTTATTTTGCCACGATCTCACGCAAAGCCTCAGGCAATCGGCGACCCAGTGATTCGTCCATTCGAGCCAAATGCGAGAACGGACCCTAAATCTCACACGCAAAGACGCGGAGACAGCGCGCGTCGCGGACGACCCGCTGACAGACCAATAGGCGCGCAGAAGCGGGTGTCCGCGCACGGACGGCTTCTCGCCGCCCAGGGGGGCATGAGGCTGCGTCGGTCGGCTTACTCGGGGATCGGGATCCCGGTGTAGGCACAGCGGAGATCGTAGAGATAGACGAGCGCATCCGATTTGCCGGGTCGAATGCCAGGACCGGCGAAGTTCAGCGGTGCCTTGTGGTGCTCGTAGAGATTCTGTTTGCCCATCTGCCCGTGCAAGCCGCCGACGGCCAGCGTGGTCGCTGGTGTAAACGATGAGCGTGCTCTCCAGTTGGCCGAAGGCGCCCACGCAGGCTCAACATTGGTCGTCCGTGACGATGAAGAGGATGTTGAGCTTCCCAGCCTACGCGGCGTGAACCAGCGAAGCTGCGAGGAGGATGGGGAGAAATGGGATGCGCATCCCGCGATGCGGCACCGGGTTTCTCCCCGTGGGGGGTTTCCCTGCGCTAATTCGCGGGCGGTGCGGGCCGCTCGATCGCCGCCGGTGCCGCCGGTGCCGCCGGTGCCGCCGGCGGTGCCGTGGGGACGGGCACATTCCCGCGCGACTCGATCCGCTTCAACAGCCCGAAAAGATCGCTGTCCGTCGATAGCACCAGTGTCGAATCGCGGGCGAAGATTTTCCGATAGGTCTCCATGCTTTTGAGGAAGGAATAGAACTCCGCCGCCTGCGGGCTCGCCATGTAGGCGCGGGCGTAAATCTCCGACGCCTTGGCATCGGCCTCGCCACGGATGCGCTGCACCTCGCGATACGCCGTCGATTGAATCTCATTCAGATCGCGCTCCTTCTGCCCCTCGATGCGCGCCGCTTCGCCCTCTCCCTCCGAGCGGAACCGCTGGGCGATCTGCTGCCGCTCGCTGATCATCCGCGAGTAGATGCGTTCGAGCACGTCGCTGTTGTAATTGACCCGCTTCAGTCGCAAGTCGAGCAGCTCGATTCCGAATTCCGCGAGCTTCGCAGCCGCCGCGGTCTTGATGTCACTCTCGATCTTCTGCCGCCCAAACTCCACCGTGCGCCACGTCCCGACCGTCGTGACCGTGCCCGGCTGGTTCCCGACGAGCGCTTCGTCGTGCTGCGGTTTGCGCGTCTTGTCGGTGCGCACGATTTCGATCAGTTCATGCTTGGCGATCGAATTGCGAATCTCGCTCCCGAGGATGTCCTCCAGCCGGGATTGCGCGCTGCGGACGTCGCGCAAGCGCAGGAAAAATTGCAGCGGATCCTTGATCCGCCAGCGGCCAAAGGCATCCACGTGGATGTAGGTTTTGTCCTTGGTCGGAATCCCCACCGGGGCGCCGTCCCATTCGAGGAAACGCTTGTCGAGCCGGTTCACCGTTTGCACGAAGGGCACCTTGAGATGCAGCCCCGGCTCCACCACCGGCCCGCCGATCGGCCGGCCAAACTGGGTCACCACCACCTGCTCCGTCTGCTGCACTGTGTAAAACGCGCTGGGCACCACGAAAAGGAGCGCGAAGACTCCCGCAAAGACCGCGAGGGCTGAGCATCCGCGATTCATTTCCGTCCGTCCTCCGCTTTGATCTGCAACAGGGGCAGCATTTGTTTCAATGATTCATCCACGATGATCTTCGGCCCCATCAGCGGCACGATTTCCGCCATTGTTTCGAAATAGATGCGCGTCCGCGTGATCTCCGGCGCCTTGAGGTATTGGGTCAGCATCGAATTGAAGGAAGCGACGTCGCCCTCCGCCTCGTTGACCCGCTTGAACTGGTAGCCCTCCGCCCCGCGAATCTCCTTGTCCGCCTCGCCCCTCGCTTTGGGGATCACCCGGTTGTATTCGCCGTTCGCCACGTTCACCATGCCCTCCCGGTCCTGCTGCGCCCGGTTCACTTCGTTGAAGGAACTCTCCACCTGCCGCGGCGGATTGACGTTCTTCAGTTGCACCTGGTCCACCCGAATGCCGAGCTGGTAGTGCTTCACCATCGCCTGCATTTGCGCGAGCGCCGTGATCTCGATGCCCTGCCGGCCGATCGTGATCACTTCATCCACCGTGCGGTCGCCGATCACCTCCCGCATCGCCGCCTCGGAGATATCCCGCAGCGTCTGCGTCGGCTCATGCACGTCGAAGAGAAACTGCTTCGGATCCTCGATCCGATACTGCACCACCCACTCCACCAGCGCCGCGTTGAGATCGCCGGTCACCATCGACTTCTGCGCATCGAGATCGCGCGCTGCCTGGTCCGGATTCGTGAAGCCTGGGGTGAAAAACCCAAACTCCAGCTTCAACTGCCGCCGCGTCGGGAGGATCTCCACGCTGTCGATCCCGAGCGGCAGCTTGAAATGGAGGCCCGGCTGCACCGTTCCCTGAAATTTTCCAAACCGCAGAACCACGCCCTCGGACTCCGCCGGCACCGTATAGAATGACGTCCACAACGCGACGACCGCGAATAGCAGGGCCACGCCGACGATCAGCAGGCTGGGCGGGGGCAACTGCAAATTGACCGTGGGGATGGAATGAAAGTCCTTGGATGCCACGCGCCGATCGTATGGGTCGCATTCGCGATGCGCAACGAATTGCTTCGGCAAATCGCCGCGTCCTTCGGCACCCTTCCTTTCGCATGAATCCCCTCCCCTCCCTCGGCCTGCTCCGGCGCCGCGAATGCCTCGTCCCCACCTGGCGCGGCTGGCTGGCCCTCGCGCTCGTCTGCGCGCTTTTCGGCCTGGCGTTTGTACGGGGAATTTACGGCTTCCTCGCCGTGCAAGCGCCCGTCCCAGGTGGCGTCCTCGTCGCCGAAGGCTGGGTGCCGGATTACGCCCTGGATGCGACTCTCGCCGAATTCCGTCGCCAGCCCTATCTCGGCATCTTTACGACCGGCACGCCGATCGAACACGGCGAGATTCTGTCCGAACTCAAAACCTTCGCCGAACTGAACGCCGCCGTTCTCCTGCGGCTCGGCGCCGATCCGCAATCGGTCCATCCCGTCCCCTCCGCGCCAGTAAAGCAGGACCGCACCTACGCCACCGCCCTGGCTTTGCGCGACTGGTTGCGCATTCACGGCGTCTCGGCGGAAAAGGTGAACGTCATCTCCCTCGGCGCCCACGCGCGGCGCACCCGCCTGCTCTACGCAAAAGCCTTCGGCCCATCCACCCGCGTCGGCGTCATCGCCATCCCGCATCGCGACTTCGAGCCTCGGCGATGGTGGCGATCGAGCCAGGGCTTCCGCATCATGACTGGGGAAGTGATCGCCTACCTCTACGCCCGGTGTCTCTTTCACCCCCGGTGAGAATGAACCTGAATCCCGCGATCAAGCTGACCGCTGACAACACGGAGGGCGCGGAAGACGCGGAAGAGGAATAGTTTGGGTTGGAAACGGACGTACTTTTCCACTCACCCAGCAAGTGTTGGCGATGACACGGCGCCATTGCCACGAAAGTTTCTCCCCATCCGCGTCTTCCGCGTTCTCCGCATCTTCCGCGGTCTCCCATCGCCGTTTCCAGAATGAACCGCTCCGCGAACTTCCGTGCGATCACGCGGGGGCAACAACCTACAGCTTCACGACCCGCCCGGTCGCCGCGCTCTCTTCCGCCGCGAGGCAGGCGCGGACGGCTTCCCGCGATTCCTCGGGGGTAATGACCGTCGGCTTTGCACCGGTGGCGACGCAGTTCGCAAAGTAAGCGAGTTCGTCGCGCAGCGCGCCGCGGAGCTGGCCGTGAATCGTAGGCCAGTAGGTCGTGTCGGGGCAGCGCGCCCCGTCCTTGTCCACGATCATCAGGTTCGGGTGCGTGTCGTGGATGGAGATGGAGCCTTCCGTGCCGATGACTTCGAGACGTTCGTCGATCTGGAAGGGCGTCTTGTCCGGCAGGCACCAGACAGACTCGAGAATGCACGAAGCGCCGCTCTCCAGCCGGTACATCACCTGCCCGAGATCGGGATGCGTGTGGTCGCGGACCTTCACCGTCTGCGCGTAAGCGGAGACGGCGCGCGAGCCGCTGAACCAGAACATGAGGTCGGTGTCGTGGACGCCGTCGCCGATGATCGGGCCGATCTTGTCGAGCACCGTCGCGCCGACCCACGCGGGCAGATTCCGCCGGGCGTACATGGAAATGATCTTTCCGATCTTCCCCGCCGCGATTTCCTGCTTCGCCGCCGCATAGCGCGGATTGAAGCGGCAGATGTGGCCGACCATGAATGAACCCTTCGCCGCCCGCGCCGCATCGACGATCGCGTCGCAGTCGGCGATCGTCGAGGCCATCGGCTTTTCGAGAAAGACATGTTTCCCGGCCTGGAGCGCGGCCACGGCGGGCGCGACGTGCTGGTCCCACATCGTCACCACGCTCACCGCTTCGAGTTCGGGATCGGCGAGCATTTCGTGATAGTCCGTGAAGGTACGCGCGACCCCGAAAGTCTTCGCCACTTCGGCGATGCGCGAGGGATTGCGAGTGCAGAGTGAATGCAGTTCCACGTTCGGGATGCCGGCCAGCGCCTCGCAGTGTTTCTCGCCGAACCAGCCAAGGCCGATGACGCCGTATTTGATTTTTTTCATTGGGGAGAAGGAAGCGGGGAGCCTAAATGCGCGTCCTTTCCGCTGACAAGCCGCGAGCCGCTCCCATGATCACCACGCTCATCAACGACCACTGCGAACTCGCCGAGAACCCGCTCTGGAATCCTGCCGACGGCTGCCTCTACTGGACGGACATCACCGGCGGCACCGTCCATCGCTTCGCCCTCGCCTCGAAAGAACACACGATCATCTACCGCGGCGTGGCCGTCGGCGGATTCACGTTTCAGGAAAATGGCGACCTGCTCCTTTTCCGGGTCCACGATCTCGCGCTGCTCCGCCCCGATGGCCGCGTGGACGTGCGGCGGGATTTTGCGGACGAAGGAATGGAGCGATTCAACGACGTGATCGCCGATCCGGAAGGCCGCGTCTTCGCCGGCACCATCGGCACGACGCCGACCAGCGGCGGGCTTTACCGCGTGGATCGGGATGGAACGATCACGCTGCTCTTTCGCGGCTCCGGTTGCTCCAACGGCATGGGCTTCTCGCCGGACCTGGCGAAGTTCTATTGGACCTGCTCGACCCGCCGGCGCATTTACGAATTCGACTTCGACCGCGCGACAGGGCTGCTCGGTGCCGAGCACCTGTTCGATCAGGCGACGGACGATGAAGGCATCCCCGATGGCATGACCGTGGATCGCAACGGACACGTCTGGTCAGCGCGTTGGGATGGCTTCGCGGTCGTGCATCACGCGCCCGATGGACGGGTGCTGGAGAAATTCTCATTTCCCGTCGCGCAGGTTTCATCGCTCTGCTTCGGCGGTCCAGACCTCGACCAGTTTTTCGTTACCACCGCCGGCGGCGTCGCCGGCAGCGAGAGCCCGGACGGCTCCATCTACCAATGGACCGCGGGCATCCAGGGCCCGCCGGAATTCAAGTCGCACATCGGGTTGTAGACCGTCGAAAAAGTCATCCTGAGCTTGCGAAGGACCTCTGACTTCCGTGGGCGGAGGTGGCGCGGAGCGAAACACCGTGGGCAGTCGCTCCGCACCGCCGCTGCCCGCGGAAGCATGAGGTCCTTCGCAAGCTCAGGATGACTTTTTTTCGATGCGGCGCTGCGCGCCAGGGGATTCCTGGCCCACCCTTTTATGAAGGCGGTCCGTCCTCGTCCCGGCCCTGCTTCAGCCGTTTGAGCATCTGCTTGATGTCGGTGCTGCCTTTCACCGCGACGTAGATGGTGATGGTCGAATACCAAACGACGCAGGCCCACATTAGAAGAAACCAGATGGAATGTCCGTGGCTCATAAAGTCGGAGTGTGCGTGGCAGGTTTCAGTAGCGACCCGATAATCATGCCGAGGGCCGCGGCTCCGAACGCAGCGATGCCGGCCCAGTCTTTGCCGATCGACGCGGCGAGTTTCGTGGTCGCGGGAATTTTCTCCATCGCCAGGTGCGCCATAGGCAACGCCGCGCCGAGCACGATGGCCCCGAGCGCCCCCCAGTTATTGGCCCGCGGCCAATAACAGCACGCGACGAGCAGCACCGACATACTCGAAAGATAGATCGATCCGGTGAGGAGCAGGAACGACCAGATATTCCCCTCGACCGTGTAGAGCAGACCGAACACGAGCAGATAAACACCGATCAGCCCGACGATGCACCGATTCCAAAGAATCGCGCGGCTGTGCGACCATCCGGCGCGCCGGAACGGGCCGAGGATGTCGTTAAAGATCACGCTTCCCCAACTCAGCATGTAGCTGGAATCGGTGGACATGTCGGCGGCGAGCATCGCGGCGATGAGCAGTCCCATCAGCCCGATCGGGACGAAGGTGCTGAGGAAGATCGGCATCGTGCGCAGCGAGGTGTCGTTGAGTTTGTTCCGGATGGCGGGAGAAACACCGGCCGCCTCGGCCTCCGAGAGCGCGGCGAGCGGCTGGCCGACTTTGGAATCCTCAATCTTCTGCTGCACGGCTGGCGGGACCGTGGCGAGCTCGGTGGCGGAAAGTTGTTTCAGCGGGTGCCAGCCGATGATCGCCAGCGCCGCGATGCCCCAGAGGCCGGGGATCATCCAGCGGCAGACAAAGAAGAAGCTCGTGCGGGTATAGACTTTCCGCCCGGTCGTCGTGTCCTTCGCTGCGAGCAAACGCGCAATCGTCGTCTGCCAGGTGAGTGTGGCGGCGGTGTTGCCGAGGATCTGCATGAAGATGAAAGCCCAGCCGAGATTCGGGTTGGTGATCGGGTTGAACCCTCCCGCGCCGTGATGCAGTTCCACGGTCGCGACGATCTTTTCCCAGCCGACCTGCCAGAGGATCATCACCGTCACCACGAGCAAGCCCGCGCTCATCACCACGAACTGAAGGAAGTCCGTGACGAGCACGGAAAGCATCCCGCCGAGGATGGTGTAGATGGCGACCATGAGAAGCAGCGCGGTCATCATCGCGGCGAGATATTTGATATCGAAACCGCAAACGAGGCAGAGGAAGTCGCCGCCGATCTTCAGGAAGACACCCATGTTCAACAACCCGCCGAGCACGATCACCACACCCGCGAGCCAGCGCACGAATTTGCCGAAACGCTTCTCGAACAGCTCCGGCAAAGTCATCGCGCCGGAGTCGCGCAGCGGCTTCACGCAAAACCCACTGGCGCCGATGACAAACATGGCGATGGCCTGGCAGAAGCCCGGGAACGCGCCCGCGAAGCCATTGGTGAAGCCGGCCTGCGCCGTGTACATGCACGTGATCACACCGAACTCCGTGGCCGCGAGCGAAGCGATGCCGAGATAGACATCCATCTCCCGACCGGCGACGAGGAAGTCTTCGACACGCGTCACGTATTTTCGCACCACCAGCCCGGCGATCATCGTGACCAGGAGATAAAGGCCGACGATGCTGCCATCGATGGGCCAGGAGAAGTGCGGGGTCATGGGGAGAGACCGCCGGATCAAAGCAGAAGTCCGCCTCGCCTGTCACTCCGCTTTGGCCTCGACAGACCGGCCCGCAGCGGCAGTTTTTACATCTCACCGCCAATCCCCCCGGCGATTTCCCCAAAACAAATTCTCCGTCGCAATGGAACTCACGACCATCATCGCCCGCGACGGCAGCCGAGCCCGACGACGGTTTTCCGGCATGCGTCTCCTCGCCTCGTTTTTGCGGTTCCAAATCGCCCGGATCATCTTTTCGTTCGGTTTCCTTTCGGGCGTGTCCGAGGCGCTCGGATCATCGACCGATGGCGGCGTCCGGGTAGGTGCGGCGGCGGCGGAGTTTGAAGCGCACGATGGCATGGAGATCGCGGGCAGCATTCTCGCTGGCAAGGCCACCGGGCAGGAGGGAAGGCTCCGCGCCGTGGCCGTCGTGCTCGATAAAGCGGGCTCATCCAAGATCGCCATCGTCGCCTGCGACATTCTGATGTTCACCCGCGATTTCCTCGACGCGGCCGCGGCCGAAATCGAAAAGACCACCGGGATTCCCGCGGCGCACGTGCTCATCAACTGCACCCACACGCACCACGCACCGAGCACCGTCCGCGTCCACGGTTACGACCGGGATGAAAACTTCTGTCGCGAAGTGCAACGGAAGATCGTGAAGGCGGTGCAGGACGCGAACACCAATCTCTCTCGCGACGAAGGCCGCTTCCTTTTCCACGCCGGCCGCGAGGACACGGTGGGAATGAATAGCCGTCTCCTGCTCGACGATGGGACCATCCTGTGGATCGGAGACCGGAGCGCTGCCGTGCGTCCCACCGGTCCATTCGACCCAGAACTTCCAGTGCTCGCCTTCCGCGATAGCGCGGAGAAACTGCGCGCGCTGATCTTCAACCATTCAACCCACACCATCGGCACGCTCCGACCCGGTCGGCGTTCGCCGGGATTCTACGGGCTCGCCGCGCAGGAACTCGAAGAGCAATTCGGCGGCGTGGTGAGCTTCCTCGAAGGCGCCTCCGGTTCGACCCACAATCTCGCCGTCAGCCCCCCCGATGCGAAGAATCGCATCCGCGATGCCGTCCGCGACGCACTGGCCAAAGCGCAGCCCATCGCCGTGGACAAGCTCGCCGCGCTCAAACGACCGTTTTCATTTCGCGTGCGGAAGTTCGACGAGGCCGCCGAAGACGCCGCGGTCTCGAGTTATTGTCAGAAGCGCGCCGCGGCCCGTGCCGACTCGACGATTGAGGTCTTTCGCAAGATGCGGAAGGAACTCGCGTCAAAGCAGGGCGAGACGCGCACGACCTGGTTGCAGGTGATGCGCATCGGCGATGTGGCGATTGTCGGCATTCCCGCCGAGTTCTTCACCAAGCTCGGACTCGACATCAAGAACCGCTCGCCCTTCCGCCGAACCTACATCGCCGAGCTGGCGAACGACTGGATCGGTTACGTGCCCGACGCAGATGCGTTCAAGCTGGGCGGCTATCAAGTCTGGACCGGGTTTCACAGCTACGTGGAGCCCGGAACCGGCGAGCGCATGGTGGACGAAGCCGTGGCGATGCTCAGCGAACTTGCCGGGAAATGACTGCCGCATGCACCCACAAGGCGAGAGGACGATCGCTGCACCGAGTCCGCGCTCGACAGATTGGCGTCGGTTGCCAGCCTCCGCGCCACGATCGCCGGTAAGCCCGGCGTCTCACCTCTCCCAAACCTCGCTATGGAACCCACGATCAAAATCGCCCTCGTCGGCGCCGGCATGTTCGGCGGCGACGTCCACCTTCGCGCCTACGCCGATCTCCAGCGCTTCGGCATCGCCGGGCAGCTCGGGCGGGTCGGCCTGGATGAATTCAATCGCGACCTCGCGCCGGTGAAGTTCGACCTCGTCGCCGTCGCCACGCGCTCGCAGAAATCCGCGGAGAAATCTGCGGCGGCGTTCGCGGAATGGACCGGACATTCGCCCAAGTGCTACTCCGGCGATGAGCCGTGGCACGACATCCTCCGCGATTTCCCCGATCTCGACGTGCTCGCGGTCGCCACGCCGGATCATCTGCACACCCAGCCCATCCTCGCCGCGCTGGCGAAGGGCGTGCATGTGCTCACCGAAAAGCCGATGTGCCTCTCGACCCATGAGGCCGATCAGATCATCGA
>JANOAZ010000181.1:0-23762 GCA_031411395.1 Chthoniobacteraceae bacterium | reverse complement strand
GGCCCGCCTCCGCTTCGCTCAGCCGGAACAATGCAGTTGAGCCGCAGATGGACGCAGATGAAACGCAGATGGGAAACAGGGGACGTAGGGCAATGGCATGCGTGAGCGCGATACCCGAAAAGGTGATCTCATTTCCCCCGCTATTCCTCTCCGCCTCCGCATCTGCGCTCATCTGCGTTCATCTGCGGCTCGTTCCAACTGCATGGATACGGCTCAGGATGACAGGCTTTTTGTCGTCGGCCTGCGCGCAAACGTCCGGACAGAACACTCCCGCACTTCCGGCCGAGATCACCACAGCGCCGGCAGATCGGGCAGCGTGGCTTTGAGGATCGACCGGATCGCCTGTTTTTCCGCGACGGGAAGATAGGCGTATTCCGCGCTGGGCTTCACAGTGCTCAGGGCGGCGCCCATCTGCGCGTAGATGCGTTGCTTCAGCTCGCGGGGGAGGGCGGCGAAGACGGGGTTGTAGATCATGTAGCTGCACCGGTTCCGGAAGAGCCGGGTCTGGAGTTCGAAGTCTTTCAGCGAAGCTCCGCCCGGAGCCGCGCGCCTCGTTTTCAGGAAGTCCGCCCGAAACGCGGCATCCACTTCCATCCCCGGCAGGAGCGGCGCCTCGTCGGCGAAGAGCAGATACCGCGTGAGGAGCCGCGCTTGCTCATCGAGCGAGGCCGCGTGAGCCACGGTAAGCCGCGCGCCGTCGGCGTGCAGCCAGGTCCGCGCGCGGTACCCGGCCTCGACGACCCGATTCACAAACCCCGCCTGATGTTCGTGCAGGAGCTGCGGGAGAATGTCGCTCGTCGGCACGGGATAGCGCGCAAAGTCGAAGCGCGTTCCCGGCACGATCGTTGTCTTCTCGATTTGTCCCGCGGAGAAATGCCCGATGGCGTTGCCCCACGGGCTGATCGCATTGCGGCCCGTCACGTACCAGCCTCCGAATCGCTGATCGAAGGGAACGCCATGCCCCGCCTGCCCGGGCCGAAGCGTATCGAGGCTGCCGCCGGTCGGTCCCGGGACCACCGACTTGACGATGATCCCCGGCACCCGCCCGGTGTCCTCGCCGGCGTGGCAATTCATGCACCGCTCCGAACGCTCCACGCGCACCGGCGCGCCATCGCGCGGCGGATCGAAAATGTAAAAGACCGCTCCCAGTTCCGGATCGAGCGAAAGAACTTCGACGCGGCCACCGGGGACCCAGCCGATGTAGATGTCTTCGTTGAAGTAGAGCGCGCGCGGATTGGCCGGCGTGATCAGCCGGAGCTGGAGGCTGGTCGTGGAGAAGACCAGCATCTGCGAGGTCACCGGGATCTCGAGGACGCGGAGCAGGCTGGTGACAAACGCCTTTTCGCTGCTTCCATCTATCGCGAGGCGACCGGATTCGAGATCGGCCTTCAGCCGCGTAAAGCGATCTCGCGGCACCCGCGCATGGTACTCGTGCGGCGGGCGATCGAGGTCGCGAAAGTCCGGCTCCGGCAGCGCCGCAGCGAGGCAGAGGAGAGCGGGCAGGATGGGGAGCAGGCGGCGAATCATCGGGCTACGACGGTGGGGCTCCACCAGTTACCGGGCATCGCGATCAGGCTTAGCATTTTTAGGGTCGGGCCGAAACTCGATCGTCCGGGGAATCGGTCGCCACATCGGAAGGGCGCGAAAACAGCTATTGCGGCGAAACATGGGCGCCACTTTCGCAAAGCAAAGGTGAAATGCAAAGCGGGGTGCCTGGCAGACTGTTGGAACACGCAGGCATTTGAAAAACTTGTGGAACGTTCCGAAGGCGGGACGACCGTTAGCCATGCTTGAGATCCTTGAGTTGAGGATTGCCCCGGCGACGCTGGCTTCCGTATTCCGATTGTCCAACGCCCGCCCCCCGGATTCGTCCGCAGTCATCGCCGCGGATGCGACGGGGAATGTCATCGTGGTCGGAAAGTTCTTTGCCGCTCAGTTTGAAGGCACCGGGCTCGGCACGATCGACAAAGACGGTGATCTTTTTATCGCAAAGTACGCGCCCGACGACACCCGCCTCTGGATCAGAAAGTGGGGCGGGACGGGAGCGGAGGTGGCGACGGGAGTGGCCTTCGACGAAACGGGCGATGTGTTCGTAACCGGCGGGTTTTCCTCCGTCGGCGCCAATTTCGACGGCCCCGGTGGAGGGATCTCCGCCGTGGGAAATCAGGATGCCTTCCTCATCAAGATCAATGGCAACGACGGCACGGCGGACATCGCGTTCGATGGCGATGGGAATTTGCGCTGGGGAGGCAACGACCCCGACCCGCTCCGCCCGGAACGGGCTGCCTCACTGGTGGTCGATGCCGCAGGCGCGGTGATCGTGGCGGGCTCCTTCAGCAGCGCCAATGCGGGCTTCGGCGGCCCCACGACGATCGCCGCAGACGCGATCGACGGCTTCGTGTTCAAGGTGAATGCAACCAGCGGTGCGCCGGTCATTGCCTTCGGAAATGCGGGGATGGTTCGCTACGGAGGTGCGGGAGGGGAAAACGATAACCTCGTGCGGGTCGTGGCCGATTCGAGCAACGATCTGTTCCTTGCGGGTGTTCGGACCAATGCCGGTGTCGGCGAGATCACGGAACTCGTGAAGCTGAGCGGTGCCGACGGTGCGCCGGTGGCAAACTTTGGCAACGCCGGGAGCCTGCAACTGGTCCCACCGCATAATCCCACCGCGTTCACCGGGCTGAACGTCGTGATCGATAGCGCGGACCGCGTGGTCGCGGCCTTCGGAGTCGATGCCGGCTCGACGAGCGTCTTTCGCGTGGATCGCCTGAACGGCGCCCCCGATCCCACCTTTGCGGGCGGCACCTTTGCCACGTTGAACTTTAACGTCGGCAAAGACATGCGGCTCAACGTCGATAGCCAGGGGCAGATCGTCGTGAGCGGCAATAGTGTCGCCACCGGCCTTGCTTCCCTGGGCCGGGTGCAAAACACGGGGGTGGCGGCCCCAGCCGAACAAATCACCGCGACGACCGCGCTCTTCGAGACGATCGACGGCAATGACAACCTGATCCTGCGCGGCACCTACGCAGGCAACCCCGATCTCGACCCGACGAATGGCGTGCTCAAGCTGCCCGCGCGATCCGCCGCCCAGCTCGGCGCGGGCATGTCCGAAGGATACCTCGTGCGACTCGATCCGTACGGCGTGGACGCAAGGAATCCGCTGGCCCTCAGCGACGCCACCGGCGACGACGTGTCCATCACCTTCACCGGCGCCGGTCGCGCGCACTACACGCTGGTCGGTGGCGTTGTGAATGGCGCGGACATCGCCACCCTCGATCTCATCGGCACCGATCTCACCTCGAAGCTCACCGTCACGGTCCCAACGCAGAACACGACCGTGGGCCACATCCTCACCCGCGACCCGCAGCAGCACATGGGCAGCATCACGCTGGGACCGGGGGTTATCTTCGGCGATGCGACGGATGACGCACTCCCGGACCTGCGCGTGAGCGGGAAGCTCAACAAACTGGTCCTCGACGATGTCGTCACGAATACCTTCATCCGCCTCGGCGATGGCCTGCCTTACAATGTCACGGCAAACACGACCACGCCCGACACCTACAACAACCGACCCGATGTCACGATCGGCGATGTCCTCGGCACCGGCGTGCGGATCAACGTGATCGGCGACGGCGTGACGCCACTGGGGCCGGGCGGGGGCGGCCTGGGGAAGGTCGTGATCGGATCGTGGGCCTTCCCCGGCTTCATCCGCACGACGCAGAGCATGGGCGATTTCACCGTCCTCACCGGCGACTTTTTTGCGACGCTCCAGGTGGACAGCAATCTGGGCGTCCATCTTGGATCCAATACAAACGCGAATTGCGGGAGGATGCGCATCGCCCAGGGCGCGTGGGGCAGCAGCGGCAGCGAGATCGAGGGCAACGTCGCTTCCTTCGATGCCGCGGCCTTCCTCGCCGGCGCCACGCTCACCGCGGCGAGCATGGGCATGGTGAATGTGAGCGGCGACTTCGAGGGAATGATCAACCTCACCGATCCGGATGCGCCGGCCCTGCCGACGTTTACCGTGGCCACCGACTTCGTCGGCACCGTGATCTCGGCGTCGCCTCTCAGGAAAATCAAAATCAAGGGCGACTTCCGCGGCTCGCTGGAAGCGCCCTTCATCGGCTCCATCACGGCCTACGCTTTCATCGGTGCCCGGGATGGCATGGATGAGCCGACGAAATTCATCAGGACCACGGAAGGTTCGCTGGGCACCGTCACGGCCACCTTCGGCGGGATCACGGATTACAAAGTCGAGACCTTCCTCGCCTTCAAAGGCTTCAAGGTCAGCCTCACCAACCTGACCCAAGACACGATCGGCATCGACAACGTGCGAGTCACCGCGACCTCGATCGGCCCCACCACGGTCAGCCTCAAAGCCGCGCCCACGGCAACCGCTCTCGATCTCATCGGCATCCGCGACAGCGTGTTTACGACCACGGCCAGCGGGGACACCAGAGCCACGGCCGGCGGCATCGGCGCGGTCTCCGTCACGCTCGCTGGCGCCGCGGGAGGCGTCGCCGCGGTCGGCATCCAGGACTCCATTTTCGACGCGCTCGTCGGCACCCTTTTCTCCGCCACCTCGACCATGAATGCGCTGGGCAACGTGAGCGTGAAGATCAGCGGCCAGAACGGCATCAACCTCGGCATCGACCATTCGGACTTCCTCGCCAACAGCATCGGCACCATCACCGTGAACGTGAGCCGCCATCCAAATTTGCTGCTGCCTTCGACGGCGGGAGCCATCGATGCCGCGGCCTTCTCTGCCACCGGTGCGATCGGTGCGATGAATGTCAGCGGCGACGCGACCACCGCGCAGGTCAAAGATCTGGAAGTGTGGGCTGGCCGCACGGTCGGCGCGGTCACGGTGAAAGCGAAGGACGCCGCGAAAGGCACGCTCGCCGACAGCGCGATCCTCGCCGGGCAACTGCTCGCGCTCACGGGAACCACCGCCGCGGAGCAACTCGCCAAGCTGGCGCTCGCCAAGCTGGGCGCCGTCAACGTCTCGGGCTCGATCACCAACACCGACCTCGTGGCCGGCAGTTCGATCGGGGCCGTGACCGTCGGCAAGGACGCGACCGACTCCCTGTTCCTCGCCGGCGCGACGCTGGGGAATGACTTCGTGCTCGGCGGTGGCAACGACGCCTTCCAACGCGCCGCCTCGATCGCCGCGATCACGGTGAAAAACACTTTCGGGAACACCTCCATCGCCGCCGGAGTCAATCCGGGCAACACCACCTTCGGCGACCTCGACGACATCGCCGCTGCGATCCCGAGCATGCTGACTCAGTCGAGTTTCATCGGCGCCATCAGCCTCCCCGCAGGCACGCTCACGAGCGCCAGCGGCACCTATCCGCACAGCCACGCGATCGAGGCCGCCGTGCTGAACAGCGTGAAACTCGGCATCAATCCCGCGGTCCAAATCCTCGCCGGCGCGCCGCACTTCATCGACGCAGCGCCCCCCAACGAAGGCCCCGGCGACGTGAGCATCCGGCTCATTTGAGCCGAAGCGCGGTGATCGGAACCGCGGGTGGAAACCTCGGAACCTGGTTCCCAAACTCCGTTTGGGAACGCACTTGTCTGCGCAACTCCGTTGCCCCGTGGGCGCGTCCGCACACCGCCAGCGTCCCGCCGCCGAAACAGAGTTTCGCCCCCAATTGCGTTCCCAAACGGAGTTTGGGAACGAGGACGGGGTAGAAACCACGGGTGGAGCAGGCGAAAAACTCAGTAAGGAAGGAGGCCGCGGATTTCGCGGATTTACGCGGATGAGGTTTCCGAAAATCCGCGTTAATCCGCGTAATCCGCGGTCGCAAAAAAGACCTATCCTCGTCGTCGCCAGCGTCCGTAATTCGAGACCGGCTCCTCGTTGACATCGGGGAGCGCGTCGCGACTGTGGCGGCTTGCAAACTCCCCCCCGCGGTTGCCCCAAGCCGAACCATTCGATCGAACCGCTTGAGGGCCGCATCGCCCCGGCGAATCTCGCCTTCGCGTTCGGACTCGGCAATGCAAAGAGCCAGTCAGTCGATGACATCGCCGTCGATCCGGCGGGGAACACTTACGTCACGGGCCGATTCCAGGGCACGGTCGATTTCGATCCCGGCCCCGGCTTTCAGAACCGCACGGCGCTCGCGGGTGATACGGACGGATTCGTGGCGAAGTACGACGGCATGGGCGCGCTCGCGTGGGTGAACGTCGTTCGCGATTCCGACAAGGACACGAACCCGATGCAGGTCGCGGTTTCGCCCAGGGGCGAGGCCTTCATCTTCAGCGAGTTTGGCAACGCCGGCATCTCGGGCGTGACCTTCTCCGATCGGCTCGGGCCGCCCGCGCTCGCGATCGATCTGATCGGCACGCCGGCGAATGTCTATGTCGCGAAGATCGACCCCAGCGGAACCTTTCGATGGGCCGAACGCTACGGCTCGGCCAGCTCCGCCGCCGCGCAGAGCGCCGACATCGCCGTCGATGGCAGCGGTGGGATTTACCTCATCGGCAAGTCCATCGCCGGAGCCGCAGCCGGTTCGCTTTCGTTCGGTGCCTTCACGGTGAACGTGGATGCCGGTGAGCAGAATCTCTTCGTCGTGAAACTGCAGGACGGCGCCGCGCCCTCCGTCGTCTGGGTGAATGAAACGACGTCTCCAGGCGTGACCTCAAACTCCCCCGAGCGAGATCTCACCATCGCGGCCAACAGCGCGGGCAACGTGGCCATTCGCGGCGTGACGGATGTCCCGCTCACCTTCGCTACGCAGGTTCCGACGGTCACCGCCCAGAACATCTTCGTCGCCAGCCTCGATGGCGCGGGCGCGTGGGCGTGGGTGCGGGAATGGACTGGCGGCATCGACAACAGCGCGCTTGTCGCGCTCAACGCGGCTGGCGATGTTTACGTGCTCGGCGATTTCACCGGGACCACCGACGCCGATCCGGGGCCAGGCACGGTGACGCTCACGTCCGCAGGCCTGGACGATTTCTTCCTCACCAAGCTCGATCCAGCGGGTGCGTTCGTATTCGCGCGGCAGTTTGGCAATTCCGACAGCAACTCGGCCGGCCAACTCGTCGGGGTGGATGCGGCCGGCAATGTCTATGTCACGGGCGACATCGGCGACACGCCGTTCGACGCGGACCCGGGCGCCGGCATCGTGAACGTGACCGGCAAGGCGGGCGCCTTGATCACGCTCGACACCGGCGGAGCGTTCGTCGCGGTCGATGTCAACCGTGCCCTCAACGCGAAGGACTCTCTCGCGGTGGACCTCGACGGCGGCCTTCATCGCGGGGGTGAGTTTACAGCCCAGATCAACGTCGCGCTCGACGCGGCGCCGAAGACGCTCGCGAGCAAGGGGGCCACGGATTTCTTCGTTGCGCGCTATTTTCCGGGCGACCTCGTCGCGCAGGATTTGCAGCAGCCGGTGCTCGCGCAAAGCTTTGCGCTCGGCGGCGCGGGCGATCAGGCCGGCGGGCCGGTGATGACCGACGCGGCGGGGAATCTCTACGTCGCCGGCCTCTTCTCGGGCACGGTCGATTTCGACCGCAGCGCGACGGTGGCCGCCAACCTCACAAGCTCCGACAAGGACGGCAATGTCTTCATCGCCAGATACGACCCGCTCGGCGCGCTGGTGTGGGCGCGGCAGGTGCAGATGAGCCTCACCTTCGACGCCAATGCCGATGACATCGCAGTCAACCTCGCGCTCGATGCGACGGGCAACGTGTACATCGCGACCGAGTTTGACGTATCGGCAACGCTGGGCGGCTTCACGGAGACGAACTCGGAGCCCGCACCGGCGGGCAGCAGCCGCGATATTTTCATCGCGAAGATCGGCTCCGACGGCACGCCGATCTGGGCGAGTAGCATCGGCAGCTCGGGGCAGAATGATTTCGTCGATACGTTCGCGGTTCGCGCTTCGACGGGCGATGTCGTGCTCGGCGGCGAGTTTTCAGGCACGGTCAATTTCGATCCCGCAGCCGGCGCGACCGGTACTCGCACCGCAGTCAACGGCGGCGGCGGGCAGAACGACGGATACATCGTCGAGCTCGATACGGCAGGCGCGTTCAAATGGGTTCGCCAGCTCGGCGGCGCTGCGTCCCAGGTCACGGTGAGTTCGCTGGGCTTCCTCTCTGGGGGTGATGTCGTGGCGGCCGGCGGCCTCGGAGGCACGATCGACTTCAACTTGGGAGGCCAGGCGGTGCTGCTCACGAGTCCTCCGGGTGCGAAGGTGGACTTCGCCGCGCGATTCACGGCGGGCGCGGGCAATGTCGTCTGGGCCCAGGGGTTCGGTGGATCGACCAAGTCGGACAACCACACGAGCATCGCGATCAGCGGCGGGGACGAGATTTTCGTCGCGGGTCGATTCACCGGAGCCAGAGACTTCGATCCCGGCGCGGGCACGAAGATCCTCATCGAATCCGGCGGCGGCGCGGCGGGCACTTCCGAAGGCGACGTCTTCCTGCAAAAGCTCGATGCGAACGGCGCGCTCCTCGACGCGGTGAGCTTTGGCGGCCCGGGAGGCGACGGTCCCGAGGTGGTCGCGCTCGACGCCGGAGGCTCGCTCTACGTCATCGGGAAGATGGGCCAGGTCATCGACCTCGATCCCGGCCCGGGCATCGCGCGGCTGATCGGCACCACGGACAATAACCTCTTCGTCAGCCGCTTCGACGCCGCGACGCTCCGCTTCATCTCGGGCTACAAGATCCCGGCGTTCAGTCCCGATGGCGATCCGCCGGGAAACAAGGGGCCGGGAATCGACGCGAGCGCGAACGGCGGCGGCTTCTGGGTCGATGCGAGCGGCAATACTTTCTTTAGCGGTGGCTTCGTCGGCTCGCTCGATCTCGATCCCGCCGGCCCGCTGCCGGCCCTCACCAGCAAAGGCGCGCGCGATGCCGTGATCGTAAAGTTCAAGCCGCTGGACGTCTTCGACGCCGCCCACCCGCGCACCTTCCACGACGCCAATGGCGACCTCGTCACACTCAAGCTGACCGGCCCCGGCACGGCGACCTACGCTCTCGTCGGCGGCGCCGGCGACCTCGCCGATCTCGCGAGCCTAAGCCTCGCCGGCACCAGCCTCGCCACGACCGTCTCAATTATCGCCACGCCCTTTGGCAGCGGCGCCGGCGAGAGCGTCGTGCAGAAAATTCTCACCACGCAGACCAATCAGCATCTCGGCACGATCACCCTCGGCCCGAAGATCACGCTCGGCGACGGGCTCGCGGACACGGTCGTCGATCTCCGCGTGAGCGGCGCACTCAAGGGATTGAAGCTCCGCGAACTCGCCGCCGGCGCGATTCTTCGCCTGGGCGAAGATCTGCCCTACGACGAAATCGACCCGAAGATTCCCGACACGAAAAATCACTTCCCCTCCTTCGCGATCGGCAACGTCCTCGGCGCCGGCGTGCAGCTCGTGGTGCTGGGAAAGGATGCGCCGCTCGATGGACCCACCGCCGGTGAGGGCACCGTGGGGGGGGTGGGTGGCGGCGGGCTCGGGCATCTCGTCGTCGGCTCGTGGACCTTCCCCGGCTTCATCCGCACGACTCAGGGCATCGGCAATCTGAACGTGCTGACCGGCGACTTTTACTGCGACCTGGAGATCGATAAATTCCGCGTCGGCAGCACCACCGAAGCGGGTGTCGGCACGATGACCATCCAGGAAGGCGCATGGGGCAGCAGCGGCAGCGAGATCGAGGGCGATGTCGCGGCCTTCGACGCCGAGGCCTTCCTCGCCGGCGCGCAGATCACCGCCGCGAGCATCGGCACGGTCGTGACCACCACCGGTTCGTTCGATGGCACGCTCGTCCTCACCGATCCCGACTCGACCGCGGTGCCAGTCTTCACGGTCACCACCGACTTCACCGGCAATGTCGTCTCCGCGTCGTCGATCAAGCGGCTGACCATCAAGGGCGACTTTACCGGCACGCTCAAGGCGCCGTCGATCGGCGCGATCACCGCGTATGCCTTCCTCGGAACCACGGACGGCATGGGCGTGCCGATCACGCAGATCCAAGCCACCGCCGGATCACTGGGGACGCTCACCGCAACGGCGGGTGTGGTGAAGGATTACGAAATCGTGACCGATCAGGCGTTCAAGGGATTCAAGGTCCGGCTCACCAACCTCACCCAGAGCACGGTCGGCATCGAGAACGTGAAGATCACCGCGGCATCGATCGGCCCCATCACAGTGAGCCTCGCGGCGAAGACGACGGCCGCGGCGGGCGTGAACCTTACCGGCATTCGCAACAGCGAGTTCGTGACCACCGCCACCGGCAGCACGCGGGCCACGGCAGGCACCATCGGCAATATCTCCGTGACCCTCACGGGCGGCGTGGGCGGGGGCTTCGCGACGGGACTCGAGGACGTGACCTTCAACGCGCTCGTCGGCGGGCAACTCGCGCCCACCTCCACGATCAACACGATGGGAACCATCGCGGTGCGGATCACCGGTCAGGACGGAGCGACCATCGGGCTCGACCAGGTGAGCTTCGCGGCGAACAGCATCGGAACCACGCGAGTCACCGTGAACCGCGGCGCCAGCCTCACCGCGACGGCCGCCGCGATCGACGGCGCGGACTACACCACGACCGGCGCGATCGGCGCGCTGACGATCGGCGGCAATGCGACGGCCACGCAGGTCAGCGACCTTCAAATCTGGGCCGGTGGCACCGTGGGCGCGGTGACGGTGAAAGCGACGCTCCCCGAACACGGCACGCTCGCCGACAGCGCCATCCTCGCCGGCCAATCGCTCGCCCTCACCGGGACGAGTTCGATCACCCAACTGGTCGCCCTCGCGGCCGCGAAGCTCGGTGCCATCAACGTCTCCGGCTCGCTGACGAACACGGACCTGATCGCGGGCGGCTCGATCGGAGCCATCACCGTGGGGAAAAACATGACCGACTCGCTGGTCGTCGCCGGCGCGATGCTCGGCGGCGATTTCGCGATCGGCGGCAACGAGACTTATCAACGCGCGGCCACCATCGCCGCGGTCACGGTGAAGGGCGCGTTCACCCAGAACTCCGTGGTCGCGGGCGTGAATCCCGGCGACCTCGTCTTCGGCAACGGCGACGACACCATCGCGGCGGAAGCGCCGTGGCTCGCAAACACGGGTATCATTGGCCTGGTCACGCTCGCCGCGGGCGGCGGCACGGGGATTCCCGGCAGCGTCGCCCATCAATTCGTCATCCAGGCGGCCGCTCTCACCGGGCTGAAACTCGGGACCGCCGCCGCGATCACCATCCCCTCCCCGATCTATCTCGATCCCGCCTCCGACGGCGAAGATCCCGCGGACGTGCTGATGCGCGTGCTGGTTTAGAGGGTGTATGCGATTTAGCCGCAGATGGACGCGGATTTTCGCAGATGACGGGATTCGCGTTTCTCTGAATCTGCGTTTCATCCGCGTTCATCTGCGGCTCGTTTTTCTGCCTTTCGGTACATCCTCTTACAGAACGTAAGGAAGTCGGGGAGCGCAGGTGGATGGCGGCGCAGATCGCCAGTTGCGCGAAAGCGGAAATGGCCGGTGATTGGCTTCAGGCGGCAATCCCCCGCCAGGCATTTCGACCTGATGCGCAGGCGCAGGGCGATGTGCGGGAAAGTCAGACGCTCGCAAGCTTGAGGCAATTCCTATGAAAACGAATTCTCCCGCCGCAATCGTCCGCCCGGCACCGCCACGGACCATCGAATTTCTCGAAGCCCGCATCGCGCCGGCGACGATCTTTCTTAGACCCAACGGCACGCTCAGCCTCGCACTCGCAAATGACGCCGCCGCCGCGACGACCGCGGGCGCCGATCTCGCGGTGCGGCTCGCGGCCGGCGACACCTTGATCTACGACGTGAACGGCAACGGCGTGCTCGATCCCGTGCCCGATATCAACGGCGGCGGCGGGGATATGACGCTCGCGGTCATCACCGGCGGGCGCGCGACGTTGTTCTTCGACGACGGCGCGGATGGCGGCGCGACGTTGCAGCCGCACGAGGCCACCGGCCTCGCGGTGAGCGACGGCATCAAGGGCACGATCCACACCGACATCAACGGCGACGTCGCCACGGTGCTCGACGCGGCGGGCGCGTTCCTGCCGGCGGCGGGGAACGTGGCAATCCCGCTCGCGTCGATCGACGGGCTGACGATCAACGGCCGCGTCGCGCGGTCGGTTTATGCCGGGGAGAAGATCGACGGGCTCTTCATCGGCAACGGGCTTCATTCGAATGGCGAGAGCGTGGACTCGGTGCGCACCGGCGCGGCGACGGACAACAAGACGCTCGCGTTCAACAACGCAGCGGCCACGGCGTTCACGAGCGACTTCACCGCGCTCGCGACGAACCCCGCGGCGGACATCAAAGGCCTCACGCTGCTCAACGGCGGATTCCAGATCCAGGCCGGGCGCGGCGGGGATGCGACGGCAGCCGGCAATGGCGGACCGGGCGGCAGCATCGTCGGCGCGAAAATTTTCGATGCGACGAACAACCTCACGCTCTTCACCGGCAGCGGCGGCGCGGCCAACGTGGCGGGCAAGGGCGGCAACGCCGGAGGCGTGAGCAATTCGCAGATCACGCTCGATAATGCGGCGGCGAATGTATTCGAGATCACTCTCGGCGATGGCGGCGCGGGGGCGGGTGCGGCGGGAGGAAATGGCGGCGGGTTTTCGGGCACGACGTTCATGGTGCTGAGCGACATCACCGGGTTCCGGCTCATCGCAGGCAATGGCGGCACCGGCGATGGCCCCGGCAATGGTGGGCTGGGCGGCGCCTTCACGTCGAATATCATCACCGTGACCGGCAAGGTCGGCGACGTGAGCGGCGGCACGCTCGCCGGTGGAGAATTCTCGGTGCTGGCCGGCAGCGGCGGCAACGCCGCAGGCAGCGGCAGCGGCGGCGCGGGCGGTGGCATCAGCGACACGCGTTTCGAGGCGCTCGCCACTTCCACGAGCACGACCACGGGTTTCCTCGGAGTGCTCGAGGTGAAAGCTGGCAACGGCGGCAACGCAACCAATCTCACCATCGGCGCGAAAGGCGGCGCGGGCGGTGCGCTCATCGACAACGTGTTCGACATTCACAACCGGCTCGGCGTGTTTCAATCCGGCACGGCGACCTTCGCCGGCGGTGCGGAGATCGAGGCAGGCAAGGGCGGGAGCGGCCGGCTCGCGGGCGGCGCGGGTGGAGTGCTCACGGGCGACAGCTTTTCCTTCACCGGGCCGGTCCAGTTGGGGGCGGCGACTTTGCGCATCGCGGGTGGAGAAGGCGGCACGAACACGGGGACGGCGGCCGGCGCGGGCGGCGGCGCAGGCGGACTGATCAAGAACCTCTCGCTGCTCGCGGGTGCCGGCAGCAACGAGGCCTTCCTGGTCCGGGGCGGCATGGGTGGCAGTTCGGCCGCCAACGTGGGCGTCGGCGCGAGTGGCGGCGCGGTCGATGTCGTGAATGTTCGCACGTTCGGCGACTTCGCGGGCGATCTGCATATCTTCGGCGGCGGCGGCTCCAGCGCTGGCACCGCGGGCAATGGCAAAGGCGGAAACGGCGCTCCAGTTTCGAATGTGAAGCTCGACCTGCAGAGCGTCGGCGCGCTGGACGTTTTTGTCGTTGCCGGCGACGCAGCAGCCGGCCAGGGCGCGGGGGATGGCGGCATGGGCGGTGCGATCAGCAAAGTCACTGCAACGATTTCCGGTGAGATCGACAATTTCCTCATCGAAGGCCGCAACGGTGGCAACGGCGTGAAGGGCGGGAACGGCGGCGCGATTTCCACCATCGCGGCGACGATCACCGGGGCGCTGGAAAACTTTCAGCTCAGAGGGGGCGCGGGCATGGATGGATCCGGCGCAGGGGCGGGCGGCAATGGCGGCAACGTCGGCGGCGTGACGCTGCAGAGCTTCGGATCCACCGACCGGTTCGTAATCGTCCAGGCCAATGGCGGTCCGGGCGGCGCGACTGGCGCGGGCGGAAATGGCGGCGGCGTGCAGAAGGTCAAGGCGTTTGGAAACCTCGACGAGATCGAACTGGGCGGAGGCGCTGGCAACAACGCCGGGAACGGCGCGGCCAACACAAAGCCCGGTGGCAAAGGAGGGCCGATCAGCGATGTCATCGTGCGCGGCGTGGCATCCGCCGGGAGGATCACTCTCGACGCGGGCGATGGGGGAAACGGGGGCGGCGGTGCGACGGGGAAAGGCGCGGGCGGTCCCGGCGGGACGATCGGCAAGGTGAACGTCCAGCTCCTCGGCACGCTCACGGGCACGGTCACCGTCGAGTCCGGCGATGGCGGCGACTCCGGCGGCGATGCGGCCAACGCCGCGCCGGGAGCGCCGGGCGGTCAGCTCACCGGCGCGACCTTCACCCTCGGCAACGTGGCCGGGGACGTGACCTTCAACGCTGGTTCCGGAGGCGCGGGCAAGGGGCTCGGCAAAGGCGGGTTCGGCGGCGGCATCTCGAAGTTCGTGTTGAACGCGGGCAATCTCGGCGACGATCTTTCCATCGAATCGCGCGATGGCGGTCACGGCGGGACCGGCGGTGGGGCGGCGGGCACGATCAATGGCTTTACCGTGCGGACCGGTGACATTGGCGGCAGGGTGGAAATCACCTCGGGTGGCGGCGGCAACGGCGGCATGAACGCCGCGGGTGGAAGCGCCGGCGGCATCCTGGCCGGCACGTTTTCCGTCGGCAATGTTGCGGACGATCTGCACTTTTCGGGTTCAAACTTCGCCAATGGGATGGGCACCGGCAAAGGTGGCAACGGCAGCCTGATTTCCGGCATCACCATCACGGCCGGCGACATCGGAGGCGAGTTCACGATCAAGCCGAGCGAGGGTGGCCAGGGCGCACTCGGCGGCAATGGCGGCGCCGTTTCCAAGCTGACGATTTCCGCTGGAGTCATCGCGGGAGAATTCGCGATCGAGACGGGCCAGGGAGGCACCGCCACGATCACGAAAGCCGGTTTCGGCGGGAACATCAGCGATGTGGGAGCGACGCTGGAGTCCGCCGGAAACGTGACCTTCTACAGCGCCGGCGGCGGCGGCGGAAACACCGCGGCGACGGGCATCGGCGGCGCAGGCGGTTCGCTCTTGAAGATCGCGCTCACCGTGGGCGGCTCCGCCGGCGCCGTGCAGTTTCAGGCGGAGAGCGGCGGCTCCGGCCTGTCCGCGGCGGGCGCGGCGGGCAACTTGAACGACATCACGATCAACGCTGCCGGACGGATCAATCGACTCGAGGTGCAAGAGAGCAATGGCGGCGGCATTTTCACCGGCGGCACCGGCACGGGCGCGCCCGGCAGCAGCATCACCGATCTCAACATCACGACCGCCGCGGTGGATACGGAAATCCGGATCGTCGCAGGCGCGGGCGGCACGGGCCGCAGTGGGGACGGCTTCTCCGGCGCGCCCGTCAAAGGCGTGACGCTGACCACGCTCGGTCTCGTCGGCACGGATGTGATCATCACCGGCGGCGCGGGCGGTCTGGTCGCGAGCGGAGACGGCGATGGTGGGAAGGGCGGCGATGTTTCAGGAATCACCTTCATCAATCGCGGCGGCGTCGCCGGCCAGATCGATATCGGAGGCGGCAGGGGCGGGCTCTCCGGCGATACGGGTGCAGGCGGTGCGGGCGGCAACCTCTCCGCACTCACGATGCAAAACTTCGCGCAGGTCGTGAACGGGGTGCGGCTGCATGGCGGCGATGGCAGGACGGCAGATCAAAACGGCGCCGGTGGAAATGGCGGCAACGCGAGTGCGCTTGCCGTCATCGACGCGTTCGGGGTGCCGGGCGCTGGCGCTGCGATCAAGGTATTCGGCGGCGGCGCCGGCAATGGCGGCGCGGTCTCCGGCAAAGGCGGCAACAGCGGCGCGGTCTCCGCGCTCACGTTCGATGGCCCCGGCTCCGAGATCGCCGTCGGCCTCGGAAACTTCGCCGGCGTCGGCAAGGACGGCGGCGGAGACGCGGGCGCGATCTCCGGCATCCGCGGCCGGGTCGGCACGCTTTTCATCGAGGCGGATAATGGCGGCGGCTCGCTGGTGGCCGGGCAGCCCGCGGGCAAGGGCGGCTCCGTCTCCGCGATCAATGTCGAGGCGACGCGCTTCGTGCGCAGCATCCAGGCGGGCGACGGCGGCAACGCGCTCGCGCTCGCCGATGTTGGCGCGGGCGGCTCGATCTTGAACGTGATCGTCACCGGCACGGGCGACATCGGCGACTTCGCTTCCAACTTCGACCTCACGAACACGACCACGGGAATGGGCGGGCTCGTCGCCGGCCAGGGCGGTAATGTCGCCAACCTCGTGGACACGACAAAAAACGGCACGATCGCGAACGTCACCGCGACTCGCATCGCCGCGATCCTCGCCGGCGAAGCGGCGGCCAACGTCCTCGAAGCGGACAACGCCGTCCGCTCGATTTCGAACATCGCCGCCATCGTCATCGGCGCCGACGTCGATCGCGACCGCTCCTTCGATTTCACCAACTTCGGCCCCGCCGGCTTTAACCTCGGCGACGGCGACACCGCTCTCGATGGGCTCGTGATCGTGCAGACCGGCGGCCTGCTCACACCGCTGCCGGTGTCGCCTCTCAAGCTCATCGTGATTTAAGTTCAGGACCAGAAATCTCCGCAATCGCAGAACGCCACTTCGTTCCCAAAACCTACCCGTATGAATGCACCTCGCTTTTCCTCCATCGAACCCCTCGAATCCCGCATCGCCCCCGCGGGCGTCGTCACCGTCACTCCCGGAGCAGCCGCTGGCGCGTTCACGCTCACCGGCGATACGCTCGATAATGTCGTCAGCGTCTTCCAGACCGGCCCCGGCGAGTATCGGATCGAGGGCTCCAGCGGCACCACCCTCAACCCCGGTGGAGTGACTGCCATCGACATCGGGAAGCTCACCGCGCTGACGATCAACGGCGGCGATGGAGCCGATACCTTCAACCTCGTGAATCTGCTCACCCTCACGACACTCTCGTATGACGGAGGGCTCGGCTCGGACACGTTTCATAGCACCAATCTCAACGTGAAAGGCCTGGTCGAGATCTCCGGCGGCGCCGGGGGCGATGACAACTTCTTCGACGGCCTCGGGACGCTCATCGGCGGCGATGTCCGCGTTCAAGATTCCGCCGATGGGAGCATCACGTTCTTTTCCGCCGGGAAGACGGTCATCGGCGGGCGGTTGCTCTTCGATGGAGTCACCGGCGCAAACATCGTGGCTGCGGCGCTGGCACCGCTGGTCGAGACGGTTGCGGGATCGATCTCCATTGCGAAGGGATTCGAGTTCAACGCTGGTTCCGGCAGCGGCGTGGCTTTGTTTGACAACCAGGGCGGCACCACGATCGGAAAGCTGCCGACGGGAGAGTCGATCCTTTTCACCGGCGGGAACTCCGCGGATACGCTGACGCTCTCGAGCGCCAGCGTGACGCTGGCCGGCGGGATCAGGATGACGGGCGGCGGGGGCTCGGATAACATCGATTTCAGCGAAGCGGACTGCATCGCGAAACTCGGCAAGCTCCCGACCGGCCAATCGATCCTGTTCGATGGCGGCCCGGGCTCCGCCTTGCTCAGCGTCGTGGTCAGCAGTCTCACTGCGGCTGGGGGCATCGAATTTATCGGCGGCGACGCTGCGAACTCGATGCTCCTCGGGCTCCCCGGCGGCAGTGTGACGCTCGGCAAGCTGCCGGGCGGGGAGTCGATCAAGTATGACGGAGGAACGCTCACGGATACGCTCACGAGTCAGGCGACGAAGACGATCATGGCCGGCGGCATCTCCTTTGCAGGCGGCACGGGCGCGAACACGGTCGCGCTGAGCAGCGCGAATGGATCGGTAAAACTCGGCAGGCTCCTGACCGGGGAATCGATCAAGTTCATCGGTGGCAGCGACGCGGACACGCTCACGAACGAAACGGGACAGCTCACTCTGGCTGGCGCTCTCACCTTCGAAGGCGGCTCCGGCACAAACACGGTCAACCTTTCCAGCCCGAGCCTGACGAGCGCGCATGGCGGCGTCCGGCTGGGCAAGCTCGCGTCGGGCGAGTCGATCCGGTTCCTCGGTGGCAACGATGACGACTCGTTCACGACGGATGCGGCGGTCTTCACGGCCTCGGGCGGGGTGACGTTCGAGGGACGCCAGGGAACGAACCAATTCCGCTTCAACGGATTCACCAGCCTGGTCTCACTCGGCAAACTCGGAACCGGCCATTCGATCGACTACACGGGCGAGACGGGCGACGATTCAATCTCCTTTGGAGCGGGCACCTTGATTACAGCGGGAGGGATCGAGATGAACGCGGGGAAGGGAACGAACGCGCTGACGATGGCCGGCGACGGAATCCGCAAGCTGGGGACGCTCGCCACCGGGCAGTCGATCAAGCTCCTCGACACCTCCGCCGGCAGCAGCGCGATTTCGCTCGGCGGAAAGCTCGTGTTCCTCAAAGGGTCGGTCGAGATGTCGGGGACGGCGGAGAAATCCCTGGAGGTGCAGGGCGCGTCCGTGACCATCGGCAAGACCGCGGCCGGGGATTCCATCCTGGTCAACGGTGCGAGTGGAGATGATGCGGTGGCGCTGACGAGCGGGAATCTCACGCTCCTTGGCAGTCTGACGCTGAACGGCGCCGGCGGCCTGGACACCATGTTCTTGCAACCCCTCTTCCGGCTCGCGGTGAAAGGCAACGTGGTCTTCGACGGCGGCGCGAACGACGACCAACTATTCGTGGACGCCCTCGCACTGACGGTCGGTGGCAAGCTCACTTTCATGGGCGGCGACGGCATCGACGCGGCGACCGTCACGGCGGAGGGATCGATCGGCGGCGATGTCCTGCTGGACCTGGGGATCGCGACGGGAGGCAATCAAGTGGCCACGTTGAAAAGCCGGAACGGCCTTCGCTCCGGCCTGAGCCTCAAGGGCGCGCTGAGCGTCATCAGCGCGGTCGATGCCGCCAGCACCGACTCGCTCACCATGCTCAATGTCGCCGTGGCCAAAGCCGTCGATATCAACTTCGGCGCCGGCACGGGCTTCGTGAGCATCGACAACCTTGTCGCCGGCGACGTGCTCAATATTTTCAACGGCGAGGGAAACAACAGCGTCTTCATCGAACGCGGCGATTTCGCCGGCAACTCGATCATCGCGAAGCTCGCCACCATTCAGTTCGGAAACGGCACGGACACGTTGCTCATCGGACGTCCCACACCGGCGCCCAATGGCGGCCCCGCCGACAGCACTCGCGTGCGATTCCTCGGCGGCCTCACCGCCAATGGCGGCGGCGGCGTGGACACCGCGAACGATATCGCGGCCGAGAACGACTTCCCGCTCGGCCCGCCCACGGTCACCAGTTTCTAGAGCGTTTGCCGAAAATCGTTTCCGCTTGAAGGCGCGTGTCATCCTGAGCGGAGTTCCGTCGCGGGCGAAGGCGGGACGGAACGGAGTCGAAGTATCCCGCGAGCCCGAGCGAAGTGCACGGGATCCTTCGACTGCGCTCCGCCCTCTTTTCCGCCTCCGCTCCGCTCAGGATGACACGCGTTCCATCCGCCTGGAAACGGCGATGGGAGAAACCGCGGACGACGCGGAGAACGCAGAAGCCGCGGATGGGGGAACGTCCGCATACGGGGCAACGGAGTCGCGCAGACAAGTGCGTTCCCAAACGGAGTTTGGGAACGAGGACGGACGAGGACGGTCTTACTGCTTATTTCCCGAGCAAGAGGCGCAGGAAACGCCCGTCGGAAAACTGCCCGCCGCCGCCGTGTCGCACGACGACGAGACCCATCGACGGGATGACATAGAGCCGCTGGTAGCCCGAGCCGATGGAGGCGACCAGATCGCCCGGCGCATCGCGGCAAATGCTCGCGCCGCTCCATTCCTGTTGCGGCCATTTCGCGATGAGCATGTTTTCAAAATCGAACTCCCGTCCGCCGGGCGCGGCGCGGTTGTTCCACCAGCCGAGGGAAAATGCGCGATTCGCCGGCGATCCGCGCCAGCACTGCGCGAGCGATCCCGAGGAGACCACCGGCGAGCCGCCGTTGAGGACGAGCGTGCCCAGACGCGCCCACTGCTGCGCGCTGAGAAACCAACCCGTGGCGAGGAGCGGATTGCCTGCGCGGTCCTTGAGATAACGCTGCGAGCCGAGACCGAGCCGGCGCAGCACGCGGCGCTCGAGATAGTGCGTCGGCGCCTCGCCCTTGAGCTTCAGCTTCAGGACCTCATGGAATACCTGGAGCGCGCTCGGCCCGTAGATGAAGGCCGACCCCGGCTCCGCGACGTGCGGCAGGCTGATCGCGATCGAATCGCGATTCCCGGGATCGTCGCCGTGCAAAAAAAATCCGGGGTCGAGGCCGCACGAGAAATCGAGCAACTGGCGGATCGTCACGCGTGCCTTGCGCGGATCGTCGCGCCAGGACGGAATGGTCTCCGCGACCCGCTCGTCGAGCCGCAGGATCCCCTCCTCCGCCGCGGCCAGCGCGGCCAGATTCCAAAACGCTTTCGTCCCGCTGTAAATCTTTCGCCCGCCGCGCGCCGATCCGCCGCCGGGATATTCCTCGATCAGCGTCTTCCCATGCTGAATGACCAGCAGCGAGAGTCCCTGGTGGCCCGCGGAGTAGGTGGCCGCCGCGCGCACCGCGGAGGGATCGAGATTCCCCGCCACGAGCTGGCAGGAGAGCAAGGCGAGCAGGCAGAGCGAAAGGCAATTCCCCATGGCGCGGCGAATCTTGACCATCGCCGCGCCGACTTCGAGCAGAAGTGCCGTTTACTTTTCCCCCGCCCGCCTGGCCTGGCACGCGGCGCAAATGCCGAAGATCTCCAGCGTGTGCGTCACATTCGCGTACCCGAGTTGCCGGGCCATCCGCTCCAGCCCATCGGCGACACAGACGTCGAGCGTCGCCACCTGGTGACACGAGCGGCAAACGATGTGGTGATGATGATGCTCGCCCGTGTTGAACTCGTAGCGATAGGTGCCGTCGCCGAAGTCGCAGCGGCGCACGAGATTGATCTCCTCCATCGCCGCGATGCAGCGATACACGGTCACGAGATCGCACAGGCCCGCGTCCATCCGCTGATGAATCTCCTCGACGGTGAACGGCCCGTGCTCCCGCGTGAGCATCGCGAGAATGGCCTTCCGCGGCGCGGTCACCCGATGATGGTGGTCGCGCAAGGTCTGGAGCGCGCCGTCATACTGGGCCTGAGGAGACGGATGCTCGTGGCGGTGCATGGAGCCAATGAATAATCGACGACGCGGTGCGGTTCAATCGGCGGCGGGCGCCGGCAGTTCGCGCGTGATTTCCCCGATCCGATAACCGAACCCGGTGCCCGTGAGCGTGGAAAGATCGAGCACTCCGCCGCGGCGGGCGAACAGGCCGGGATGCACACGCGCCTCCGGCAGTGAGGCGTCCGGGTAGAATTGCATCGCGTTGCATTCCACGCCCTGGATCGTGCCGGCGTGCGCGGCGAGCAGGACGTGCGGGATCATCGCGAGCATGGGATTGGTGAGATCCTGAACCATCAGCGTCATCCCGTGCGCGCGCGCCCAGCAGAGGCTGAGCAGCGCGCCGGTCAGCGTCTTGCAGGTCTTCAGCGCCACGCCGCTCCAGCCGAGTTCGCGGCCGAGGCGCACGAAGCGCCAGTCGTGCGCGCTTTCATCGAGGAAGAGCGGCTTGCGCGCGCTCACGCTGCGCACGTCGATGCGGTGCGCTTCGAGGTCGTAGGGAAATGGCTGCTCGATGTAGAGGGTCATCGCGTAGATGCGCGGATGCTCGGCGAGCAGGCGGTCGAGGATGTCGCAGACGTAGGAGGGATCGGTGACGGTGCAGTTGAAGTCGGCAGTCAGCCATTCGCACCCCTCCTCGATCGCGATCTGCCCGACGCGCACGATTCGCTCGTAGTCCCACGCGCCGTCGTTGCCGCGCAGCTTGATTTTCAGGCAGCGCAGTCCGTCGGTGCGAATCCAATCGCGCAGGAGGATGGGATAGCCGTCGTTCGGCTCGGAGCCGCTCAGGTCCTGCGCCTCCAGCGGATCGAGGCCGCCGATGAGATGCCAGACCGGCAGGCGCTCCTGACGCGGCCGGAGATACTGCGCCGGCCGGTGCCCCGCGAAGGCGCGATCGCCATCGAGGAAATCCGCGAGGTCACGGCTGAGGAATTCCGCGCCGAGCGTTTCGAAGACCGGGCGCGCGTGCAGGTTTCCGAAGGCGTCGAAGATCGCGAGATCGAACAGCGAGTGGCAAACCAACGCCGCGAGATGCGGCATCTTCGCCGCTTCATCGAAGCCGCGATTCGCTTCATCGAGAAGCGCGTGCAGACGATGGCGCTGGAAGGAATCGCCGAGTTCCATGGGATGTCCGCTTTCGCCGAAGGCGACAATCTCCCGCGCGAGCACTTCGCAAAACGCCTTCATCCGCGACTCGCGTTCGTCCCACGAAAGTGCCGCCGGCCAGACCCACGCCACGCTGAGCGGTGTCTCGCCCCACCCTTCCGCACTGCGCCCGGCCGCATCCTCGACGCGCACGCGAACCCGCGCGCAATCGACCCGCTCGACGACCTGCGCGCCAAACTTCAGCGGGACCCGCAGCCTGATCGGTAAGTAATACAACGTGGCTTCGCGAACGCGGATGTCGGTGGGAAGTGGCATGGCGGTGCGGAGCTTTGCCATCGCTCCGCAATTCGGAAAGCGAGAAGCGCCTGCGCGCTTCCCGGGATCGCCAATCTCCCGATTGGCTTTCCCCACCCGGCCAATCGGGAGATTGGCGATCCTGAGATTGGCGTTCGCCGGAGCTACTCCACCTCCGCCATCGCGTAGCCGAACGGCGCGGCGACGACGCTCCGCGTGCTCACCTTCCCGTGCTCCACGCGCACCACCGGATAGCCGCGATGCTCGCGGTAGAGATCGCCGTGCTGCGCGAGGATGCCGCCCTGCACGGACGCCGGGAACTCGCTCAAGCCGCGGAAGTAGTGGTGGCCGTTGCGCTCCACGTGCGTGATGCCGAGCGTCGCCGCGACGGCGAGATCCTGGAGCAGCGCGACCGGCCCGAGATTGGTCAGGTCTTCGCCGCTGAGGTGCAAAGGGCGCGCTGGCTCCGTGCGGCGGCGATGCTCGATGAGGCACGCGTTGGCGATCCCGCGGATGACGCCTTTGCAGTTCTTGTGACTCGTGCCCGCATAACCCGAGGCGAGCGCGCGCTCGACGGCGTGCAGGTCGCCTTCGGACTCGTCGATGATGATCGGAGGCCGCTCCGGCCAGGCAAGCAGGCCGGCAGCAGTCTCATCCGACAGCGCATTGTCGCGGTGGAGCGGCTGCTCGACGAAGATCAGGCCGGCGAGGAATCGTGCGATGGTCGGGTCGGCGAGAAACTGCTCCCAGAGCGCGCGAAAAGGCGCGACGGCGCGGTAGTTTTCATTCCCATCGAGGGTGAACTTGCAACCCGGGCTTTCGTGTTCGAGCAAGCTCGCGAGCCGATGCAACCTTTCGCGATCGCGCTCGATGTCGCCGCAGAGTTTGATTTTGAAATGCGTCAGCCCGTACGCGCGGATGCATTCCTCCAGCGCCTGCGGCAGCCCATCATCGACCCGCTCTTCAGCGGAAATATCCGCGCTGACCAGCGGGTCCGTGAGCCCCACCGTGTGGCGCGCGATCACTTCCGCGAGCGGCTGCTCGGGGAGAAACGCGCGCGGCTCACCGCTGAGTTCCGCGTGGACGTCACCGAGGCGAATGCCGAGCGAATTCTCCCGGACCTCGCGCGCGAATGTCCTCCCGCGTGCCCGGCACCACGCGTCGATGACCGCCCGCTCGATCAGCGACACGCCGAATCCCGCGAGCAACGGCGGCCACCCGCGTTCATTCGCGGTGACCG
>JANOAZ010000180.1:0-4749 GCA_031411395.1 Chthoniobacteraceae bacterium | reverse complement strand
TCCACTGGTACATCTCCATCGTCCCGCGCGTGAACAAAGTCGCCGGGTTCGAGCTGGGAACCGGGATGTACGTCAACCCGTCATCGCCGGAGGAACGTGCGCAAGTGTTGCGGGAGTTTCCGGTGGCGGTGGAAAAATGCCTGTCATCCTGAGCCGTATCCATGCGGGTGGATTCTGGTCTTTCAACGCAGAGACGCGAAGACGCAGAGGCCGGGGAGGAAGGCTCTCGGTTTGCATGGCGCTCACCGTTGGGTGACCGCTCCGGCGGTTCCTCTGCGTCTCTGCGTCTCTGCGTTAAAACCAGATCCGAACTGCATCGTCACGGCTGAGCGGAGGAGTTCAAACACGGGGGCGTGATTTTTGGTGCGGAGATGAACATGGTCTCCAGCGCAGTCCGGCGCGCAGTGTGACCCAGCTTGGTGCGGCCCATCCGTCTTCTGGCGGAGCGGTCTGGCCGTTCCCGATGCTGGTTCCGGTGGCCAGCGCTTTTTGGGGGGATGACGCCCGGCTCAGCCGGCTCGTTGGCGAGGCGGAGCCGTCCGGGATGTTCCCGTCTTTGCCCACGTCCCCGCGGTTTCCCGCATCTCGCCTGTCACCGTTGCGCAGTATCGGCAGTTTCCCGAGTTCAATGCGCACGGACGCCGCACCGAACTCATCCGCGGCATCGTCATCGAGAAAATGTCCAAGTCACCTCTTCATTCTTCGATCGCCCGCCGGTTGTTCAAGCTGCTGCAACCGGGGCTGCCTGCGCATTTCACCTTGCTGCGCGAAGTTCCTCTCATTCTGGCGGATTCCGCGCCGGAGCCCGACCTCGCCATCGTCCGCGGCGACGAAAAGGACTTTGCCCGCCAGCACCCGACGACCGCCGCGCTCGTCATCAAGATCGCCGTCACCTCCGCCGCCGAAGACCGCTCGCAGGCTTCCCTCTACGCCGAGGCGGGAGTGGAGGAATACTGGATCGTCCTCCCGGTCGAGCGCCGGGTCGAAGTCTATCGCCGGCCGGAGAACGGGCTTACCTCGATCGCGTGTTCGTGGAAGGGGACGCCACGCTGGAATGCGGCGGTCACCCCGGCATCCGCGTCCGTCTCGCCGAGCTTTTCAACTGACCCCGCCGGATCCCGCTCGTGCCCAAGGTGGGGCTATGGGGACGCACGCCACTGCGGTTGAAGCTCCACCTCGTGGCCCGGCGGGAACGGGGAAGTTGCTCCAATTACCGGCGGATCGGGCGTCTCGATGCGGCCAGCAATCCCATCCCGGAGACAAGCACGAATGTCACAGTCGTCGGCTCGGGCACCACCATCACGGCGCCACCTATGAAGGTTGCCCCAAGCGACAAGTCAAAGCCCGCGTTGTCGAAGACTCCATCGATCCCGATGTTGAAGAGGCCCGGCGTCACGTCGAGGAAGGCGTCGGTCAGGGGCGCGGTCGCCTTGAAGCTGATGGTTCCGATCGTGAAACTACTGCTGACCGGCCCAAGTCCGAAAGTGGCTGCCTCGAACGAGCGCACCTGGCCCAGAGCCTGCGATTCGGAACTTACCCCAGCATTGAAGTTAAAGGTGAATCCGGCGGGCAGGAGTTCAGTGGACGCGGGCGCCCCGTTCAACGTCAATTCCGCGTTATCGAAGTTCACTGAGACGCTGTAGGAGGAAACCCCGGCGGCATCAGCGGTCATCACCAAGCCGATGGTAAAGATGGCATTGATGGCCGCCGAGCGGGTTGCCTGAACCCCCGGGGTCACGGTGTCCATGTCCACCGAGACCACAATGGCTGCGTTTCCAGGCGCCGCCCAAGCGAGCAAAAGCATCACCGCGGTCTTGAGTATTTTCATCGCGATTTTCTGAGGTCTTGACGTTCGGCCCCCTGGGTCTGGCCGGAATCGCCGCTCTGCTGCCCGAAACGGGAACGTAAAAGATTGAAGTCCGGAGTTCCGGTGCCTCCATCCCGGTTCAGATCCTCGGGAAACTCCTCGGTGCCCCGGCCAGTGAGAATGGCCATCGTCCCGTTGGTGCCGTTGAAGTCATTGGGATTGGGCGCCAACGCATTTCCCTGAAGCGGGAAAACAGTCTCGTCAACGTCCCGCGCGGCCATCTGAAACACGATGGGCCGCCACCTCGTGACGACGACGCGACTGTAGATCCTGCACCAAGGCGGAATGCATAGAACCCGCACGTTGCCCGGTAGCGCCACCGGCGTCCATGTGGCCGCTCCGAATTGCACCGGGTTGATGCTGGCAGTCAGTTGAGCGAGCAGTGGCAGCGGGGATGTGGTGGCCACAGGGAAATAGCGCAGGCCATAGATATAGATAGGGTTCGGCGTCGGGTTCGCGATGCAGACCAGCCAGCCTCTCGTGGTGCAGATCCACGTGATGTGAGGGTCGCCGGGCCGGAGGATGCGCACCCCGTTGATCGTCCACCAGACCTCCTGATGGGCGACCGCGGCCCCGAGTCGCAACCGAACGCCGACATGCACCATCTGTCCGACCATGGCCGGCTTTGGAGGACCCGCATACCGGATGGTCACGCAGTCCAGACCGAATGCCGGAGAAGTCGGGTCGTTGTTGACGCTGGCAGTGACGGAACTCGCCGGTCCCCACTGAAGCCCCGCCCCCCCGAGCAGAGTATTGGTATTCCAAGTGCCAACCACATCCGCCACCGCCAACCCATCGCCGTAAATGACAATCTCAATATCGTTCGGCAGGGAGGGAGGGTACCGCACGTCGAAGTTAGCCAGACTTCCGGTGATCCCGACTTGGGCGAGGCCTGTCTCGCCGCAGAAGGCTGCGAGCGAAACAACAACAATCACCGCCGCCTGGCGGAGTGCCCGAAAGACCGAGACCGGTCTGAACATAGTGGGGCTTTTCATGATGTGGATCTGGTTGCGCTTTTGACCGGGGCGCAAAACGATGTTGGTCCGGGTCTGCCGATGGGCAATGCAATTATCTGCCCGTCTCCAAAGGGGCTTTGGGGATGCACGATCCGTGGGGCAATTCGATTGCGCGGCGGTGGCCGGAGTCCGTTGGCGTTTTCCGCTCGCCCCTCACCGCGAAGCGTTGCTTCCCCGCGATGCTTGCGTTCCCAAAGCCCCACTTTGGGAGCGAGAGGTGAATCGAATTGACCGCGGATTACGCGGATTATCCGGATTAGCGGATCTTCAAATCTTCAAATCTTCATATCTGCGTAATCCGTTTAATCCGCGTCATCTGCGGTTTATCTCCTGTCGCCGCGTAGTTTTCGGTACATGCCTTAAGCCCTATGCACACCCGCCGCCACTTCATCGCCACTCTCAGCGCCGCGCTCGGCGCAACTGCCCTTGCCGCCGAGGGAAAGAAGAAAACGATCCTGCTCCAGTCCGCGTGGGACACGGTGAACATCGGCGACATCGGGCACACGCCGGGCACGCTGCGGATCATCGAGCAGCATCTGCCGGAGGTGCATGTCATCCTCTGGGCGATGAAGCTCGATGAGCGCGTGACCGCGATGTTGCGCGCGCGTTTTCCCAAGGTGGAGATCGTGCAGGGCAGCCTCGCGGGAACGACCGAGCGGGATGAGCAGTTGCGGCAGGCGATCGGACGCGCGGATCTTTTCATCCGCAACTCGGGCATGGGGCAGGACACGAACTTCATGGAGTTCTGCCGAAAGATTGGCAAACCGTACGGCCTCTACGGGCAGTCCTATTTTCCAAACATGGTCGAGGGCAAGGACGCGGCCGAGCGGATCGCGATGCTCAACGGCGCCGCGTTCATCTACTGCCGCGAGACCAGGACGCTCGACATCCTGAAAAGCGCCGGGGTGAAAACGCCCGTGCTCGAGTTCGGCCCGGATGGCTGCTTCGGCATCGATGTGCGCGACGACGAGCGCGGGCTGGCGACGATGAAAAAGCTCGGGCTGGAGGAGCGGAAGTTCATCACCCTCCAGCTCCGCACCAACACCGCCAAGCTCCCTGGAGTGGACGACAAACGTGTGCCCAGCCTCAACCCGCTGCATCCTTCACCGCAACAAATCGCCGACGACGAGCGCCGCGCCGGGGTCTATCGCGAACTGGTCACGCGCTGGGTGAAGAAGACCGGCCACAAGGTGCTGATCGCGCCGGAGGTAATGAAAGAAATGGATCACAACAAACGGCTGATCCACGACCCGCTGCCGCCGGAGATTCAAAAGCACGTGGTGAATCTCGAATATTTTTGGAACGCCGACGAGGCTGCGTCGGTCTTTGCGCGGGCGCACACCGTCGTCTGCCACGAGCCGCATTCGCCGATCATCGCCCTCGCGAATGGCACCCCGATCATCCACACCTATTCCGAGTTCCACAGCCCGAAGTGCTGGATGTTCCAGGACATCGGCCTCGCGGATTGGCTGCCAGAATTCGACTCCACCCCGGCGGAAAAGATGGCGGAGATTCTCTTCGCGATCGACGCCGACTATCCCGCCGCGCTGGCCAGGGTGAAGAAGGCGATGGACTTCGTGCATCAACGCCAGGCCGAAACGATGCGGGTCGTCAAAGGGGTGCTCGCAGCATCGTAACTTTATGCGTCGCTTTCTCTTCATCGTCTTTCTCGGAGTCGCGTGGATCGCCGGTGCCGCGGAGCATTCCACGGAGGTCCTCGTCTATGGCGCCACGCCGGCGGGCGTGTGCGCGGCGGTCGGTGCGGCGCGGGAGGGGGCGAGCGTGCTGCTCGTGGAACCAACCGCGCACGTCGGCGGCGTGAACACGGGCGGGCTCTCCTTCAGCGATTCGAACCAAACCTGGCGC
>JANOAZ010000179.1:0-11393 GCA_031411395.1 Chthoniobacteraceae bacterium | reverse complement strand
CGGGCATCTTCGCGGATTGCTACGGCCTGCTCCGACGGATGCCGCAACCGGAGCGCGACGCCGCGCTGCACCCATCGTCACGGCAGTATCGCGCGGCACTGGCGTTCATGGCTCTGGCGTCCGTGCCGTTCGCATTCCTCGGCCGACCGCTGGCGGTGGTGGTGGGATTTACCATCATCGGCAGTCTGTTCATCCCGTTCCTCGCCGCCACGCTGCTTTACCTGAACAACCGCGTCCCGTGGCCGGGGCCAATCCGGCGCAACAACATCGCGACGAACGCGGTGCTCGTTCTCGTATTGCTGCTGTTCGTCATCGTGGGCGGGTTGGAAATCTATCGCGCTGTTTTGCGGCCATGAACTGGATGACTCCTGCATGATTGAACGAACGCCGCATCTGGCAGCATGACGAACCATTCGGAATCGAACTGAACTATGAAGACCATGAAAGCGACCGTGTTTCACGGCACGAACGACATCCGCGTGGAAGAAGTAGAACGACCCCATGCCGGAGTCGGCGAGGCGGTGATCCGCGTGACCTTGACCACGATTTGCGGCACCGATCTCCACATCGTGCGCGGGGAGTATCCGGTAAAGCCGGGCCTCGTCATCGGGCACGAACCGGTGGGTGTCATCGAGGAACTCGGGCCGGGAGTGACTGGATATGAAGTGGGCGACCGCGTGCTGGTCGGCGCCATCACGCCATGCGGCCAATGCCGCGGGTGTCTTTCCGGGCATCTCTCGCAATGCGGTCACGGCGACGGATATGAAGCCCTGGGTGGATGGCGATTTGGCAATACCATCAACGGCGCGCAGGCGGAGTATCTTCTCGTGCCGTCCGCCCAAGCCAACCTGGCGAAGATTCCCGATGAGTTGACGGACGAACAAGTGGTCCTGCTCTCGGACATCGCTTCGACGGGAATCTCCGGCGCCGAGGCCGCACCGGTGCGCATCGGCGATGCCGTCGTGGTCTTCGCGCAGGGGCCGATCGGCTTGTGCGCCACGGCTGGAGCGAAGCTGATGGGTGCGTCGCTGATCATCGGAGTGGATGGCGACGAAACGCGGCTGGCGATGGCGCGTCGCATGGGTGCCGATGTGGTCCTCGACTACCGCGCCGTGGATGTCGTGGCCGAAGTCAAACGTCTGACCGGCGGCGGGGCCGATGTGGCCATCGAAGCCCTGGGCACGCAGCAAACCTTTGAAAGCGCGCTGCGCAGCCTGCGACCTGCGGGCACGCTCTCCAGCCTCGGCGTTTACTCCGGCAAACTCCAAATGCCCTACGACGCTTTCTCCGCGGGCCTCGGCGATCACCGCATCGTCACCACGCTTTGTCCCGGTGGAAAAGAGCGGATGCGCCGACTGCTGAGTCTGGTGCAATCCGGGCGGTTCGATCCCACTCCGCTCATCACGCACCGGTTCTCGTTGGAGGAAATTCCCCAAGCCTACCAACTCTTCGGCGACCGCTCGGATGGCGTGCTCAAGGTCGCGATCAAACCGTAGGGAATCAAACCGGACCCGCCGCAGACCACCTCGTCGAAAACCAGAACCCCGCAATGCTCCCTGCTCGGCGGAAATCGTCTGCCATGACCTCAACCGCTGCACCCGCGGTAAAGGCCCACGAACAACTCACCCAAACCAACTGGCACGAACTACCAACGGAAGCAGCAGCCGGACGGCTGGAGAGCGACCCGGCCGCGGGCCTGGCGTTGGCCGACGCGGAGGTGCGGCTGCGGCGGTTCGGGCCGAATGAGATGACTGCGCGGAAGCGGCTCGGCGAGTGGCTGCGCTTCCTTTTGCAGTTTCATCAGCCGCTCATTTACATCCTGCTCGCCTCGACGGTCATCGCGGCGGGGATGGGCAAGTGGGTGGATGCGTCGGTCATTTTCAGCGTTGCCTTTCTCAACGCGCTCATCGGCTATCTCCAGGAGGCGAAGGCGGAGAAGGCCATCGACGCGCTGGCGAAGATGGTCCTCACCGAGGCGACCGTGCGGCGGGGCGGCGAGACGCTGCGGATTCCTTCGTCGCAGCTCGTGCCGGGCGATGTGGTGCTGCTGCAATCCGGCGACCGCGTGCCCGCCGACCTGCGGCTGCTGCTGCGGCGCAATTTGCAGATCGAGGAAGCAGCGCTCACTGGCGAATCGCTGCCCGTCGAAAAGCAGACCGAGCCGCTGCCCGCCGATACCATCCTCGCCGAGCGCTCGAATCTCGCCTTCACCGGCACGCTCGTCACTGCGGGTCAGGGCGAGGGCGTGGTCTTCGCCACTGGCGACCGCACCGAGATGGGCCGCATCGCCGGGATGATGAGCCTCGCAGATGATTTACAGACGCCGCTCACGCGCAAGATCGCGCACTTCAGCCGACTGCTGCTCTACGTGATCCTCGCGCTCGCGGTGCTGATTTTTGTCGCCGGCATCCTGCGTGGTGAGCTGTGGCCGGAGATGTTCATGGCGGCGATCGCGCTCGCGGTCGGCGCGATCCCGGAGGGGCTGCCCGCGGTCGTGACCATCACGCTCGCCATCGGCGTGAGTCGCATGGCGCGGCGGCGTGTGATTATCCGCAAGCTGCCCGCTGTCGAGACGCTCGGCAGCACCACCGTCATCTGCTCCGACAAGACTGGCACGCTCACGCAAAACCAGATGACCGTGCGCGAAATCCACGCGGGCGGGCGGCTCTACCACGTCACGGGCAACGGTTACGAGCCGGTGGGAAGGATTCATCACGAGGACGAGCCGATCGTCGTGGGTGAAAACGTCGCGCTCATCGAAACGCTCGGCGCGGGGCTGCTGTGCAATGATTCGCGGCTCGTCCGCGATGAAGACGGCCAGCCCGTCGTGCAAGGCGACCCGACCGAGGCGGCGCTGATCATCGCCGCGCAGAAGGCCGGGCTGGCGGGGGAGGAAATGAGCGGACGTCTGCCGCGCCTCGAGACGATCCCCTTCGAGGCCGAATACCGCTACATGGCCACGCTGCACGGCGCCGCGCACGAGCCGAAGATGATCTACATCAAGGGCGCGGCGGAGACGCTGCTCGGAAAATGCACGCACGCGCTCGACGAAGACGGCGTCCTCGCGCCGCTCGATGCCGCGCTCGTCCTCCAGCACGCCGAGGCCATGGCCGCGCGCGGCCTGCGCGTGCTCGCCTTTGCGCGGCGCGAAATGCCCACCGCCCACCGCGGCCTCGAGCACGAGCACGTCGCGGGCGAACTCACCTTCCTCGGCCTCCAGGGCAAACTCGATCCGCCGCGCCCCGAGGCCATCGCCGCCGTGGCGCGCTGCCGCACCGCCGGCATTCGCGTGAAGATGATCACCGGCGACCACATCCTCACCGCCAAAGCCATCGCCGCGCAGATCGGCCTGGAGAGCGGTGCCGACATGGTCGCGCTCACCGGCCGCGATTTGGAAAAGCTCACCGGCGAGGAACTGGCCGACGCCGCCGAACGGGCGTCCGTCTTCGCCCGCGTCGCGCCCGAGCAAAAGCTGCGGCTCGTCCAGGCACTGCAAACGCGCGGCCACATTGTCGCCATGACCGGCGACGGCGTGAACGACGCGCCCGCGCTCAAGCAGGCCGACATCGGCATCGCGATGGGCATCACCGGCACCGACGTGTCGAAGGAAGCCGCCGACATGATCCTGACCGACGACAATTTCGCCTCCATCGAAGCCGCCGTGGAGGAGGGGCGCGGCATCTTCGACAACCTCACCAAATTCATCGTCTGGATCCTGCCGACCAGCGCCGGCGTCTCGCTGATCCTGCTCTTCGCGATCGTCGCCGGGATGACGCTGCCGATGGTGCCTACGCAGTTGCTCTGGATCAATCTGGTGACCGCCCTCTTCCTCGGGCTGACGCTGGTCTTCGAGCCAAAGGAAAGCGACCTCATGCAGCGCCCGCCGCGCGATCCGAAACGGCCGCTGCTCACCTTCCCGCTCTTCATGCGCACCGGCCTCGTCACGCTGATCTCGCTGGGCGGCGGTTTCGGCCTCTTCCTGTGGGAGCGCGGCATGGAAGGCACGCACCTCGACGAAGCGCGCACGGCCGCCGTCAACGTGATCGTGATGGTCCAGACCTTTTACCTGCTCAACTGCCGCAGCCGCACGCGCTCGATGTTTGCCATCGGCCTTTTCTCAAATCGCTGGCTGCTCGCCGGCCTCGCCGCGACGTGGCTCGCGCAACTCGCGTTCACCTACACGCCCTTGATGAACCGTCTCTTCCACACCGCCCCCATTCGCGCCGAAGCCTGGCTCTACATCGTCGCTATCGGCCTCTTCACCTTCGTCGCGGTCGAGTTGGAAAAATGGCTGCGCTTCCGCTCACCGAAGCCGACAAGAAGGCCATGATCGAGATCACCGTGCAACGGCCGCAGCGAACTGAAGCCCGCGCTGAGTTTCGACTCTCCAGGGGGCAGTGCCCAAATACGAATACCGGTGGATGGCGTCGCTCCTATTCGGCTTCTGCGGTTGCCCAAGCGAGCCCAATCAGGACGATCGCCAGCGAGACGAGCGAACTGGCGGGCATGAGCACGGCGGCGAGCAGCGGGTTCATTTTCCCCGCGAGGGAAAGGACAATGGCGACGGCGTTGTAGGTGATGGCGAAGGCGATGACGGCGCGGGTGATGCGGCGGCGGGTGGCTGCGGTTTGGAGCAGGGCGCGGACGCCGCCGAGGCCGCGACCGAGGAAGTAGAAGTCGGCTTTTTGTTCGAGCAGGCCGCGATCGACGGCAGGAGTGCCGCTGCACCAGGCGGCGTCGAAGGCGAGCGAGTCGTTGGCACCGTCGCCGATGTAGAGCGTGTCGTCGGCGTCGAAACGGGCGACCCATTCGGCTTTTTGCTCCGGGGACATTTCGCCGAGGCAGCGCTCACGCGGAAGGTAAAGGTGGTCGGCCATCGTTTCGACTTTCGCGCGACGATCGCCGCTCAGGATGAAGACGCGGCAGCCGCCGGCTTCCAGGGCGCGGACTTCCGCGACCGCATCCGCCCGAGCTTCCTCGCCGAAACGAAAGTTCGCGAGCGTCGTGCCATCACGCGTAAACGCGCATTCGCCACCGCCCTCCGCGCCGCTCCACTCCGGGCGGCCGAGACGCCAGAGGGAACCGGCGTGATCGAGTTCCAGGCCGAAGCCGATGACCTCGGACGGCGGCGGCCCCGGTGTGAGGCTGACGCCGTCGGCGAGCAATTGCTCGCGCAGGCAGCCGCTCACGGGATGCGGGCTGTCGTGGACCATCGCGAAGAGGACGGTGCCTTCGTCGGCGGTGAGTTGGCGCAGGGCTTCGGGATTGCGGAGCGAGATGGTTTCGAGGGTGAGCGTGCCGGTTTTGTCGAAGATCACGCTGCGGACGCGGTCGAGCTTCGGCCACAGCTCGGAGTTGCGGATGAAGACGCCGAGCCGGCGGAGGCGCGAGGCGGCGAGATCGCTGGCGAGCGGGAGCGCGACGCCGGAAGCGCAGGGGCACGAGACGACGAGCACGGAGATGAGCACTTGCAGCGCGGGCAGGAGCGCGCCGGTCGCGACCCACCAGCCGGCGAAGCCGAGCGCGGCGATGGCGAGCACGACGACGATGTAGCCGCGGAGGAAGCGTTCGAGCACGGGATTGCGGGGCGTGGCGGAGGGCGTGATGTGGAGAAGCTTTGCGAGCAGTGACTCGCTCCACGGTTCGAGCGCTTCGAGTTTGATCGCAGATTGGCCGCAGTTCACCGCGCCGGCTTGCACGATGCGTCCGCGGCGTGCGGTGGCGGTGTCGCTTTCACCGCTGATCCACTCGAGGCCGAGGGTGGCGGCGTCGGAATTCAAACGCGAGCGGACGGGCACGGTCAGGCCGGGATCGACCGCGAATGCTGTGCCCGTGCGGATCGCGGAGGCGTCGAGCTTTTCGCCGGAGGCGGCGTCGCGCACGGGCGGCGGCGCGGCTTGCGTGGAGAGAAGTTGATGGCGGTTGCGCTCGACGACCTTCTGCTGGAGCCAGCGACCGGCAAGCATGAGGAAGGTGAATGTCGCAACGAAATCGAAATAGACGAAGCCGTGCGCGCCGCGCGTCCACGCGAACACGGAGCCGGCGTAGGCGGCGAGAAGGCCGAGCGAGATCGGGAGGTCGATGTGCAGCACCCGCTGGCGCAGGCTGTGCCAGGAGCGGATGAAAAAGTAGCTGCCGCCGATGAGGAAGCTGAGCGTGCCGAGGATGAGGGTGAGCCGTTGAAAGAGCGGCGCGAATTCGAAGTCCGCGGCCATGCCGAGATAGTGCGGCAGGGTGAAGAGCATCGTGTTCATCGCCAGCGCGGCGCAGAGGCCGAGGCGGAGATTCAGTGCGCGACTCGCGGGCGCGGCGGATTCGCCGGGTGCACCGACGAGGTAGCCGAAGGATTGCAACTGCCGCGCGAAGGCGACGGCATCGAAGACGCCGGGCTGCCAGCGGAGCACGAGTTGGCCGATCGCGGGGTCGACGTGGATGGCGAGCGCGCCGGGTTGGCGGGTGAAAAGTTTTTCGATCAGCCATGCGCAGGCGATGCAGGAGAGGCCTTGCACGTCGAGAGTGAGCGTTCCGGCGGAGAGGCGCGCGAGGTCGTCGAGCCAGGTGTAGTCGCGCTTTTGGAAGACGAGCGATTGCACCGGCGGCACGCCGTCTTCCTGCAAATCGTAGAACTGGCCGAGACCGTTCTTCGCGATCAGGTCGTGAACGAACTGGCAGCCGGCGCAGCAGAAATCCGGGCGATGCGCGGTGGGACCAAAGGGCGTGCCGCAGTGGATGCAGACGCGTTGCTCAATGGCAGCTTGCATGGAGCGGAAGGGCGGCGCGCCAGACGAGCAGTCCCGCGGAGGCGAAGGCGAGAGCCTGCTGCGTCCAGCGCGCCGTGCTGGGAGGAAAGTGGTTTTGCAGTCGCAGCGCCTGGGTTTGCACGAGCAGCGGAAGCGGGATGGTGCCGAGCGCGAAGCTGGCCATGTGCAGCGCGCCGCTCCACCACGAAGCGGTGATCGCCGCCGCGCCGAGCATGAGCCAGAGCGGTCCGCACGGGAGCAGCGGGGTGAGCCACCCGAGCGAGCGATTCAGCCGCGCGCGGAGGAGCAGCGCCGCCATGAAACGCGGCTGCGGGATCTTCTTTTCCCAGCCCATTCCGAGCACGATGAGGACGACGGCAAAGGCCCACGGGACGAGGCGCGCGGTGCTGCCCTGGAAGAACGCGGCGACGCTTCCACCCGCGGCACCGCAGAGCATGCCGGCGATGGCGTAGGAGATGAAACGCGAGGCGTGATACTCGACCGGTCGCACCCGCAGCGCGCACGCGAGCGGGCCGCACATCACGGTGCAATGCACGCTCGTCGCGAGGCCGGCGACGAGGGCGGCGATCGGGGTGGCAAAACTAGCGTCCATGGGCGACGGGGACCTGGGGTTGCGGGTTCTTCACGGCGATCACGACGAGCGTCACGATGCCGGTGATGAAAATGACGTTTGCCAGGATGATCCAAATCCAGGGGCGGTCTTTCATGGGATGACGGGGCCGAGGAAGGTGGCCGGTTTTTCGATGATCGTGCCGTCGCTCGAGGTGATGCGGAAGCGGATCGGGAGTTCGGTTTTCAAATCGGCGCGGGGCAGCGTGAGGACGAGTGTGCGCATTTCTTCGCCGAGCGGGGCGACGGGGACGCCGCCTTCCGCGCCGCTCCAGTGCAGGCTTGGCGGTCCGCCGGCGATTTCGATTTGGAAGGTGACGGGCGCGTTGCGCTTGTTGAGCAGGCGGACGAGGAACTGGTTTCGCACGACGCCGCCCTCGACGATGTAGGGGATGCCGGTGACGCGGGTGAGCCCGACGGCGGCGGATTTCAGCGTGGAGGTCGCGGCGGTGAGCGCGGCGGCGCCGAGGAGCGCGAGACCGGTGTAGAGCAGGATCCGCGGACGCAGCCAGCGCGTGGGTTTGCCCTCGAAACCGTGGCGCGAGTCGTAGCGGATGAGGCCGGTCGGGCGCTGGAGTTTCGTCATCACGGAGTCGCATGCGTCGATGCACGCGGTGCAGCCGATGCACTCCATTTGCAGGCCCTGGCGAATGTCGATGCCGGTGGGGCAGACTTGCACGCAGCGCAGGCAATCGACGCAATCGCCCGCGCCCGCGGTGCCCTTTTTTCCGCGTGGTTCGCCGCGATGGGTGTCGTAGCCGACGACGAGCGAGTCGCTGTCGATGAGCGCGGATTGCAGTCGGCCATACGGGCAGAGGACGATGCAGAATTGCTCGCGAAACCACGCGAGGTCGAACCAGAGCGCGCCGGCGACGAGGAAGACGAACGCGAACGATCCCCAGTTTTCGCCGGGCGCGTGTTGCATCATCGCGTAGAGGCGCGGCAGGGAGATGAAATAGGAAAGCAGCACGTGCGCGAGGAGCAGCGCGAAGAGGGCGTAGAGCGCGTGCTTGGCGAAACGACGCACCGTTTTTCCGAACGATGACGGGGTGCGATGCAGCTTCCTCCGCGTGGCGGCGTCGCCCTCGCAGAGGCGATCGATGCGGCGCGCGATGTCGAGGAAGACCGTCTGCGGACAAGCCCAGCCGCACCAGACGCGGCCGAGCAGTGCGGTGACGTAGAAAAGGCAGAAGCCGAGTCCGCTCAGGACGAAGAAGGCGATCCACACGTCCTGCCCGAGAAACGTGAGCCCGAAGTAGTGGAACTGGCGATGCGCGACATCGAGGAAGAGCGCGGGGTTGTCATTGATCCGGATCCACGGGAGCGCCACGTAAGTCGCGGTGAGCGCGACGGCGAAGAACGCACGCCAGCGGGCAAATCGCCCGCGCACTTCCGTCGGATGGATGAAGCGCCGCGAGCCGTCTTCGTTGATAGTGGCGACGGATTCGAGTGACGGGCGTGGCGGCGCTTCGGTCATTGCGCGGGCGGCGGCACGACGACTCCGGCGGGCGGCGTCCATCCTGGGACGGCGATGATTTCCTCGCCTGGTTTGTGTTGCGAAAAAATGTAGGCGGTGAGTTCGCTGATCTTCTGCTTTCCGAGCAGCGGGCCCCATGCGGGCATGCCTTTGAGCAGGTTGCCTTCGGTGATCGTCTTCACCGAATCCATCGGCTTGCCGCCGTGGATCCATTCGCGATCGACGAGGTTTGGGCCGATGAGGCCGGTCATGTCGGGCTTGTGGCAGGCGGCGCAGGTGGTGTCGAACGTGACCTTGCCGGCGGCGATCACCTGCGGATCGAGGCTCATTTTATACAAGGACTCGTCGTCGATCACGCCGGACTTCTGCGCCACGCGCGCGGCGTTTTCCGCCATCTCGCTCTCGAGCGCGCGGCCCGGCGACATTCCGAAGGCGTAGGTGTGATAGTAGGCCCAGTAGAGCGCGGCGAAGACCATCGTGCCGTATAGCGTGAGCAGCCACCAGCGGGGAAGGCGTTTGTCGTATTCCTGGATGCCGTCGTAGCTGTGCGCGCGCACTGCGTCGTCGAGCGGCGGTTCGGGAGAAGAATGAGCGGGATCAGGCATGGTCGTCGTTTTCGAGTGGGAGCTTTTCCAGGTGCGCGACGGACTCGCCGGACATGCGGCGGATGCGGACGGCGTGAATGACGAAGACGGCGAAAAAGAGCACGATGCTCAGGACGCTGAGCGCGCGCTGCCATTCTTCGACGAGGATGCGGTGGAACATGCTATTGCGGATTGCGGATTGCGGATTGCGGATTGGCGGCGGTTCGAGCGCCGGTCCCGGGGGGCACGTTCTCGGACTTTCCGAGCTTTTGGAGATAGGCGATGAGTGCGACGATCTCGCGCTCGGGCGGGACTTCGGCGCCGGCGGTTTTGAGGTCGGCGGAGATGGCACCGGCTTGCGCGTCGCAGGACTGCTGGATTTCCGCGGCGGTCATCGGCGCGTAAGGGACGCCGAGTTTGCGTTGCACCGCGAGTTTGTTTGGGAGCGCAGCGGTGTCGGTCTTGTCGGTGAAGAGCCACGGGTAGTCCGGCATCGTTGAGCCGGGGCTGATCTGCCGCGGGTCGCGCATGTGGAAGTAGTGCCAGGAGTTCGGATACTTTCCGCCCTGGCGGGCGAGATCGGGGCCGGTGCGTTTCGAGCCCCACTGGTAGGGATGGTCGTAGATCGACTCGCCCATTTTCGAATACTCGCCGTAACGCAGCACGTCGCCGACGAGCGTGCGGATCTGCTGCGAGTGGCAGTTGTAGCAGCCTTCGCGGATGTAGATGTCGCGGCCTGCGAGTTCGAGCGGCGTGTAGGGGATTTGTCGCACGCCCTCGACGTTCTTCGCCGTGCTGATCATCACAGTCGGAATGATTTGTGCGAGCCCGCCGATGAAGACCGCGACGGTAGTGAGCGCGGTGAAGGGGAGCGCATTCGCGAGCAGCCGCTCATACCAGTCGCCCCAGCCTTTTTTGGAAAACTCGATGTTCATGCTCATCGCCATCGCGGTGCCGATGAGCGCGACGATGCACAAGCCGCTCGCGACGGACGGCAGCGCGGCCCAGCCCGCGGCGAAGATGAGCAGCAGCGTGGTGTAAATGACCGGCGCATTCAGAAAGCCGGCGACGAGTCCCATGTGCGCGGGCTTTTCCGGCACATAGACTTCGATGCTGCCGTTCACCGTCTCCGCGCCGCGCGCCGTCTTCCAGATGTTCCAGGCGAGGATGCAGAAGCCCACGAGATACATCAGCCCGCCGAGCGCGCGGACGTGCATGAGCATTTTCGTGGAGGTCACCGCCTCGATGAAATTCGGATACGCGAGCACCGTGCCGCTGTCCTTCGTCGCGCCGAGCATCAGCCCCTGCGTGATGCCCGAGACATACATCGCGACCATGTAGATGAGGATGCCGACGGTCCCGAGCCAGAAGTGCATATTCGCCGCGCTCTGCGAATGCAGCGGGCGTTTCCAGAGCCGTGGCGCGAGCCAGTAAAACATGCCGGCGGCCATGAAGCCGTTCCAGCCGAGCGCGCCGCCGTGGACGTGGGCGATGCCCCAGTCGGTGTAGTGCGAGAGCGCGTTCACCGAGCGGATCGAGAGCAGCGGCCCCTCAAAGGTCGCCATGCCGTAGAAGGTCACGGCGGCGACGTAAAACTTCAGCACCGGATCGGTACGCAGCTTGTGCCACGCGCCGCGGAGCGTGAGCAGGCCGTTCAGCATTCCGCCCCAGCTCGGCGCCCAGAGCATGAGCGAGAAGATCATTCCCAACGACTGGAGCCACACGGGCAGCGAGGTATTCAGGAGATGATGCGGCCCCGCCCAGATGTAGATGAAAACGAGCGACCAGAAATGGACGATCGACAGCCGATAGCTGTAAACAGGCCGTTCCGCCGCCTTCGGCAGAAAGTAATACATGATGCCAAGGATCGGCGTGGTGAGGAAGAACGCGACGGCGTTGTGCCCATACCACCACTGCACGAGCGCATCCTGCACGCCGCCGAAGATCGGGTAGCTGTGCGTC
>JANOAZ010000178.1:0-1765 GCA_031411395.1 Chthoniobacteraceae bacterium | reverse complement strand
CCATGGTCGTGAAGCCCGCGACGAAAACACCGCTCACCGCGCTGCTCCTCGCCGAAGTGCTGGTCGCTGCCGGGATGCCGGCTGGGCAGGTGAATTTCGTGACCTGCACGAATGAGGACGCGCTGCCGCTCGTGACCGATTCGCGGGTGAGGAAGGTGACTTTCACCGGCAGCCCGGCAGTCGGGTGGCGGCTGAAGGAGCAGTGCGGAAAGAAGCGCATCACGCTCGAGCTCGGCGGCAACGCCGGCTGCATCGTCCACAGCGACGCCGACCTCGCGACTGCCGTGCCGATGGTGGCGATGGGCGGGTTCGCGCAGGCGGGGCAGTCGTGCATCAGCGTCCAGCGCATCGTGATTCACGAGTCGCTCTACGAAGATTTTCGCGCACGATTCGTCGCGCACATTCGCGAGAAAGCGAAAGCCGGGGACCCGGCAGAGCGCGCGAATATTATTGGGCCGATGATTACGCGCGCGGCGCTCGAAGCGACTGTCGCGCGGATCGACGAAGCCGTGCGCGCTGGAGCGAAGATCGTGTGTGGCGGAAACGTCGCGGGCCCATGCCTCGACGCGACGGTGCTCGAAGACGCGCCCGCGCATTTGCCCATTTGCGCTGAGGAAGCCTTCGCGCCCGTCTGCACCCTGCACCGTTACCGCGAGTTCGATGAGGCTCTCGCTTTCGTGAACGACTCCGCCTTTGGCCTGCAGGCAGGTATTTATACCTGCGATCTGAAGCTCGCGATGCACGCATACGAAACGCTCGAAGTCGGCGGCGTCCTGATCAATCAAGTCCCCACTTTCCGCGTCGAAAACATGCCCTACGGCGGTGTGAAAGACAGCGGCTTCGGACGCGAGGGAGTGCGCTACGCGATGGAGGAAATGACCGAACTGCGCAGCCTCATCGTGCGGCTGGGTTAATCGGAGCGCGTGGTAAAAGCGGCGGGGAGCAGTCAGAAAGCAAAAAGCCGCTCCGGTTTCCCGAAGCGGCTTTGTGATTTTACGAACTAACCTCGGCCGGATTACTTTTTCTTCGCCGCGCGCTTTTCCTCGATCGCGGCTTGGGCGGCGGCGAGGCGGGCGACCGGGACGCGATACGGGCTGCACGAGACGTAAGCGAGGCCGAGGCGGTGGCAGAATTTCACCGAGTCGGGATCGCCGCCGTGTTCGCCGCAGATGCCGAGCTTGATGCCGGGACGCGAGGCGCGGCCTTTTTCCACGGCAATCTGCATGAGCTGGCCGACGCCGACCTGGTCGAGCGTGGCGAAGGGGTTCTTTTTGAAGATCTCGTTCTCGACATAGGGCATGAGGAAATTGCCCATGTCGTCCCGGCTGATGCCGAGCGCGGTTTGCGTGAGGTCGTTCGTGCCGAAGCTGAAGAACTCAGCGGTCTCGGCAATTTCGTTGGCGGTGAGGGCGCCGCGCGGGACTTCGATCATGGTGCCGACCATGTAGTCGAACTTCACTTTCTTCTCGGCCATGACTTCCTTCGCGACGCGGTGGACGATCTCGACCTGGAGATCGAGTTCTTTTTTGAAACCAACGAGCGGGATCATGATCTCGGGCTTCACCTTGATCTTCTTTTTCGCCACGTCTGCAGCGGCCTCGAAGACGGCGCGGGCCTGCATCTCGGTGATCTCAGGATAGGCGATGCCGAGGCGGCAGCCGCGGTGGCCGAGCATGGGGTTCACCTCGTGCAGCTCCCTGGCCCGGCCGGAGATCCGATCCGCGGGGATCCCCAGATCGGTGGCGACCTACTGGTCCTGCTCGCG